>NZ_JALNTY010000006.1 GCF_023161965.1 Anaerosoma tenue | reverse complement strand
TCGGGGAGGATGAAGCCCTTGACGAGCAGGCCGCCGAGCACGAGACCCGCGCCCGCGCCGCCCACGCCGGTCACGAACTGCCGGCGTGACACGCCGGAGCCGGTGGCCTTGGTATCGTTATCTGCCATCGTGTGGTTCCTTTCGTCGTATCGATGGAGCGGTGCAGGCGCCTAGCTCGCGCCGGGATCGGTGACCTCGCGGCCCTGAAGCTCCGCCATCCAGCCGGCGTGCTCCTTCTCGGCGTGCTCGCGTGAGACGTAGCCGGTGAACATGGAGACGAGCACCGGCCAGCTCATGGGCAGGACCGCCGCGAAGAAGACGTGGGCCAGGAAGAAGGCGAGCATGGCCACCGTCGCGATGTCGTGGACGGGTGTGGCGACCGCGAGCAGCCCCGCGGGCAGGTCGACGGCGTGGGCCGCCACCTTCACGAGCCCGGTGAGGATGATCACGGCCGTGGATGCGAGCGCGAGGATGTAGGCCATCTTCTCGCTCTCGAAGTACTTGGCCTC
>NZ_JALNTY010000005.1 GCF_023161965.1 Anaerosoma tenue | reverse complement strand
CGCGAATTCAGATACTAAACGCAACACTCCCGCCCCCAGGTGGGGCGACCTGGGGCACAATCGGTTCCTTACTCCCGCCAAGAAGTGAGGACCGCATGCACGCCCAGATCACCCTGGAAGAACGATACGCCATCAACGTCATGAGGAAACACCGCTATTCGATCCGCGCGATCGCACGAGAGCTCGGACGCGCGCCGTCGACCATCTCCCGGGAGCTCAGGCGCAACCTGCGACCGAGTGGCCGCTACGTCCCCGACATCGCGCACTCCTACGCGACTGCGAGGCGCCGACGATCGAGGCGCAACACCCACTTCAGCCAAGACGAGTGGGGCTTGGTCGAGCATCTCGTGACGCTCGACTGGAGCCCTGAGCAGGTCTCCGGGTGGCTGAAGCTGCACGGGATCTTGAGCATCAGCCACGAGACGATCTACCTGCGCGTGTGGCACGACAAGCGGTGCGGCGGGCAGTTGTGGACGCACATGCGGCAGACGACCAAGAAGTGCCGCAAGCGCTACCGGTCACGCGACAGCCGCGGAAGACTGCCTGGTAAGCGCCACATCTCGGAACGACCGGCCGAGGTCGAGAGCCGGACCACGGTCGGGCACTGGGAGATCGACACGATCAAGGGGGACTCGCAGGCGGCCCACTCCGCTCTCACCGTGGTCGAGCGCAAGACCGGCTACCTGCAGATGGGCAAACTCGCCCGCCACCGAGCGGCCGATGCGACCGCCAAGACCGTCGAGATCATCGGAAGGCAGCCACACCGCTTCAAGACGATCACAGCCGATAACGGCACCGAGTTCCACAGCCACAAGCTTGTCGAGGAAGCCACCGGCGTGCCGTTCTACTTCGCCACCCCGCATCACTCATGGGAGCGAGGCACGAACGAGAACACGAACGGGCTGATCCGCCAGTACCTCCCGAAGCGGACGAGCATGGCCGGCATCACGCAGGCGGACCTGGACGCCATCGCGCACAAACTGAACACCCGGCCCAGGAAGCGACTGGGGTTCCGCACACCGGAGGAGTGCTATGCACAATCGTAGAAAGTCGCTCAGGAAGGCCGTGTGTTGCGATTCAAACTTGAACTCAGGCGG
>NZ_JALNTY010000004.1 GCF_023161965.1 Anaerosoma tenue | reverse complement strand
TAGCCAGCCGTTTGCGCATGACCACACGTCTGGCTCGCTCCGACTCCAGCCCCGCCTCTTCTTCGAACCGCCGGCGCGTCTCAGCATCCCATTCAGATTCTGGGACGACGTCGAATCCCAGACCGGCGTAGAACGGCGCGTTCCACGGCAGGTCGCGATAGGTGGTGAGCGTGATCTCCGTGAAGTGCTCCGAGTGCGCCCAGTCACCCACTGCCCGGACGAGCGCTGTGCCGATCCCGCGCCGCCCGTGGGCCGGAAGCACGTCGAGCTCCGCGAGGTGGACTCGTTGACCTGTCACGACCACGCGAATGAAGCCGACCGGACGATCATCCGGACCGAGCGCCACCCAAAGCGTGCCGTCCTGCTGGGCGGCGAGGAAGACGGACTCGGGCGTGACATTCTCGAGCAGCTCCGCCGGCACAGCATCCCCGAACAAATCCGCGGCCGCGCGCTCGATGTGCGGAAGCGAGCAGGCGTGTTCGGGGAGCGCGGGGCCGACCCTGTAGGAATCCCCCATCCTCCACTCCTATCCGCCTAACGTCTTGGCGCTTCAGCTGCGAACGAGCGGCTCCAGCCCAGCCTAGCGCGTGTGTGAGTCGGCTGGAAGCACTTGTTAGACCCACCCTACTCATCGGTGCCACCAAGCTCGAACAGGCGCCGATCATGGAGCACGGCCAGAATCGTGACCTGCTGCTCGTCCCGGTGATACGGCACGCGATACGGGCCGACAAGGACCTCGCGGATCTCAGGCCGCTGCAGTTCAGGAACGATGCGTCCGAGATCGGGGAAGCGCTCAAGAGACCGTACTCGCTCCATCGTCTCATCGAGCCAACGGAGCGCAGCTGCCGGTCGCTCTGCGGCGATGTAGTCGACGGCCTCGTCGAGCATCACCTGCGCCTGCCGTGTCCAGACGATCCTCACTTGGCGAATCTCTCGCGCACGCGCGCCTCAACGTCGTTATGCGGCACAAAGTCACCCTGCAGCATCTCCTGCTCCCCGGAGCGAACAGCCCGTAGGAGTGCGACCTCGTCGAGCAGCCCCTCGTACACCTCGACGTCCATGAGCACAGCTGCGCTGCGGCCGTGTTGCGTCAGGATGACCGGACGCTTGGTCGCGTGGACCTGGTCGAGGACGGCCGATGTGTTCGCGCGGAACTCAGTGACAGGGCGAACATCAGTGGATGGGCGGAGTTGAGCCATGGGACACCTCCGATAAGATACGTTACTCCGTACAGTTTACCGTATTCTTAACGGAATCCAAACCGCCTGCAATGGTTGGGTCTAACGCATTTGCGCTTCACCCGCGCGCCTGTGGCTCACAGTGTAGCCGAGCGGCCTATCGCGCCTGCTGGAAGCGCTTGTTAGATTCATCCCACCCGGCGTTCGCGCCAGTAGTGGGGCCTACGCCTCTGGTGCGCAACGGCAAGAATCAGGATGACGTCGCCATCAATCTCGTAGATCAGATTGAAGGGAAACTTCGCAAGGACGAGCCTTCTGATGTCAGAGTCGACCTCTGCTGCGGCATGCGGATTCTCGAGGATGCGCTGATACCCGTCGTCAACTTGGTCGAGGAACAGCGTGCCGAGTCCGGGGCTCTCCGAGTCGTAGTAGTTCGCTGCGTCGTTGAGTTCGCGGTCAGCGTCCTCGTGGATGTCGAGGATCACGGTGGTTACCGATTGGCGCGGGCGCGGGCCAGTGACTCATGCGCCGAGAGAGTCTGCGCCCGTCCGGCTTTGACATCAGCGCTGCGGCGCTTGGCTTCAGCCACCCAGAGACGCTCGACCTCAGCATCGGAGAGTGACTCGAGGCTGGAGAGCAACTCATGAGCAATCGAGGCCCGCGTTTCGACATCGAGTGTCAGTGCCTCTCGCATGATCTCTTCGACCGTCATGTTGATCACCTCAGTGAACCGAAGACCCGTATATCGCGATTGTACCCGCGCGCGATGACATCGGGGGAATCCAGATTGCGTCTAACGTCGGGTGCTTCAGCCGCGCGCCGAAGACTTCGCTTCACACCATAACCTTCGGCGCGTCAGCTGGAAGCACTGGTTAGGGCGCACAACGGATTCTCAATACCCTACCTCAAGCTATCTGCAATGATGATCAGATCGTCGATAGGGATATCGCCAACAAGAGCATACCGAATGAACGGCGCGGGGCCCTCACACACAACCTGCCATTCAACAACTGAGGGTACAGCCATCATGTCGCCAGACTGCCACTTCTGAGTAGTAGCCGAGCGTGCAACTCCCTCAACCCCGCGGATGGATACGACGTTCCATGGATGACGCTCACCCGTAACGTCTGGGGTGATCTCCCGGTCCTTCGCTTCAGTGTTGGCGTCCATCTTGCGGTCAGTTGGTGTAACAAAGAGGGCAATACGGTCGCCGTACCGCAGCGTGTAGCCCGTGACGATTGTCCCGTCGGAGAGGGTCTGATCAACGACCGTCACCCAGTTCGGGCTCAGGACAGATGAGCTGTCTCCGCGCAGCAAGACCGCGTAAGGCACCTCTTCGAGCATCCGCTGGAACGAGATACCGTATTCTTCCTCGCGTGCAATCAGTTCGTACCAGTCCTCGTTTGCAGTAGGCGCGAGCGCTGCCCCGGGGTTGATGAACTCGCCCTCATCTGTAGCGGGAGCGAGAACCTCCACGGAGCAGGCAGTCACGAATAGCACCACTATTGCCACACCGCAGAGAACTGCGAGAATCGGCCGAATCGATCTACCCATTGTCCAAGTCCTCTCAGTACCAACCGTAGACAAAATCCACGTGGTTGTTTGATATATAGCTTGGCCTGTAGCGGATGTCCCCGTCATATTCGAGGGTGTGACCGGTCCAGTTCTCCCACACGCCCCAGTCCCATATCTTGTACTTCAGCGTCTGGAAGCAGCCTACGTTGTCTCCGTTGTACACTGAGTCAGTGGTCCGCTCGACATTCACGCCTGGCCATTGCGATGTCATCGATGGATAGATGGCGTGTTCCGCGATCCAGACATTGTTAATCCAGTAGTTCTGCTTCCCATCGCGGTAGTCGTACCCAGTGTGATAGCGCGGATAACTCCCCTTGACAGGCGTCCCTAGACCCTCCTCGGTCTTCAGCGCGAAGTAGTCAGTGTATGTGTAGAACTGATCGCAAATCCCCGCGCTCCCCCACCAATGGCCAATCTCTGCAATCGCAGACCAGTCGGTGCGGAACGACACCAGGCCAGTCACCTTCGCACCCGCGATATCCGGACTTGGATTCACGTACACATACCCGCTCGTGCCGTACTTGTAGGCGGGGTTCTTCACCTGAATGTCGTACTTGTACTGCACCGCCCGCGCCTCTGCTCCGTTAGCAAGGACGCTAGCGAGCACCATGAGTCCAAGCCCCAGCCAGCGCACCCAGAACGACATTGCCCAACGCTCTCTCTGCACTCCCGCTCCCCTCCCTCTGCGCGTCGCCCTAACGTCGAGCGGATGAGCTGCCGGGCGCCAGCTCCCGCCTTCACTCGATTCTAGCTCCCGAGCGCCCGTGTCTGCTCGATCCGCTGGTTGGGCGCACGCTTCTCAGGGCTGACTCCCACTTGAGTCGAAGCCACTCGCCCCTCCCCGGACCTGTTCGCCACTCCCGCGCTGTCGAGCGAACCACACCCCCACGATCGTGGCGTATGCAAGCGCGAACAAGAGGAGCCCCGCGCCGGCCTTCATCCCTCGGATGTGGAAGAACGATCCCACAACGATCAGCATGAGGCCCCCGAGCACGAGCATGATCCGCTTGCGTTGTCTTGTGCCGAAGAACAGCCACATGCATCCTGAGACCACGTAGATGCTGAGTAGCACGATCTCGGCTCGCCAGACCTCCCAGAAGCCGCCGTGCGGCGTGGGAAACCCACCGACCGGCGCACCTTGGGCGTTGATCACCTCGGAGGGGCGCAGCCATCCCAAGTCGGTGGGACACGGCTTGATCCAGCCAGCCATCCAACGCCACTCGCCTTTGCCCGGGTAGTCGCCGCGTTGACCGACACGCATTCCGAAGTGGAGGTGTGTCACGAGTGGGGAGTCGGTGCTCCCGCCATTCTCGTCCTCGTCGCCCAAGTAGGCGAGCAGCTCACCCTTCTCGACCTCGGTCCCAGCGTCAATCCGCCACCGGCTAGGGCTCAAGTGCCCGTAGAGTGAGTAGAGGTCGAACTGCGGGTGGTCGACGATGATCAGCCACCCGTATCCACCCATTCTGCCCGAGAAACTCACCTTGCCGTCCGCGCTCGCGTACACGG
This sequence comes from Anaerosoma tenue, assembly GCF_023161965.1. Taxonomy (NCBI): domain Bacteria; kingdom Bacillati; phylum Actinomycetota; class Coriobacteriia; order Anaerosomatales; family Anaerosomataceae; genus Anaerosoma; species Anaerosoma tenue. Next base: position 177,727 of record NZ_JALNTY010000004.1, on the reverse strand, counting down.
GAGTGCCTGCTGGCTGGTGGTAGTCTTCTGCAGCGTGATACTTCAGATCATCGGTGGGACCGGCCCACTCGCGGAAGCGCGCCTGGTACTCGCTTGACTCCGCGAAGAGTTCGTCCATGGGGAACCGGAACGGCAGGCTCTCGTCGGCCGCATACTCATCGACGCGCGACGTGTCATCGAAGGGCTGGGTCCTACAGCCGTCGGAAGCCTGTGCGTACGCCGCACAGAACAGGACCAACAAGACAGCGACGGCTAGGACACGCCGATGGAACACCAGGATCCCCCCTCCCCGAGATCGTGTGTTGCGCCCAACGTGTTTGCGCATAACCTGCGCGCCACCAGCTTACCGCGCGAAGCGCCGGCGCGCCTGTGCGCGCCAGGTTGATGCGCTGGTTAGGCGGCTCCGGTGACAAGACTTCAGAACAGAGCTGACAGAATCTTGATCACGACGAGCAACGTTCCGAAGATCGCCAGTATCCAAACGACAAGCTTGCCGAGAAACTGGTCTGGCTGGTCTGCATGCCGAGGTGCCTGCGCTCTGGTACCCGCCGCCTGTCGAGATCGCGCGATACGACCAAGGCGTCCGCGCAGCCTGGGCTCACAGGGACGCGATTCGAGCGATCGATCACTGGCAACTGAGATGCACATGTCGGACCCGGGCTGCCGATGCCAGGCTGGGTAGTTGAGACAATCGCTGCAACGCACCTTACTCACACAAGCCTCCAGCCACTGCCCACCTAACGTGGAGCGGATGAGCTGCGAACCGCTCCCTTGCCATCATAGCCGCGGCATGGCGTGAGTCTGCTCCATCCGCTGGTTAGGTCGTGCCGCCGCTTCCCCGAGGTCCTCGGTGACCGAAGAACGCACCGAAATAGGAGCCGAGCCAGACAATCCCAACAGCGATCCACACCGCACCGAAGATGATGCGGCCCACTACATCGCCTGCAAGTATCACCCCGGTGAGCGCGAGAACGGCAATCCCGAAACAGACGACTGCCGCGACGAGGAACATGGGCCTCCTGCGTGATTCCACAGTCGTCACCCCCCTTCGGCGCCGACCTAACGCATTTGCGCTTCACCCGCGCGCCGTACGGATTCAGTCTAGCGCACCGCTTCTGCGCGTCGGGTGGAAGCGCTGGTTAGGTGGGAGCAACCGACGCCCCTACTTGACTATAATAAGCTTCGGGATGCGCGTAGTAGTGGCTCCGATGACGAGGGGGGACACGATGAAGAAGGCGCTGATAATCCTGTCAGCGATCGCGATGCTGATGCTGTTAGTGGCCTGTGGTGAGGTGGCGACTTCATCGAACGAATCAGAGAGCGCCGCTCCAGCGAGTGAGACTGTCGAGGAGCCCGCAGAATCAAAGGCCGTCGAGCAGCCTACGGAGTCCGAGCCTGTCGTCGAGGAGCCCGCAGAACCGGAGCTTACGATGGGTCAGCAGCAGGCGATCGGCAAGGGCGAGGACTACCTCGACTTCGCATCATTCTCGCGCCAAGGGCTCATAGACCAGCTGGTGTTCGAAGGCTTCAGTACCGAGGACGCGACATTCGCTGTGGACCACATCGCCCCTGACTGGGATGCGCAGGCGGCACAGAAAGCGCAGGACTACCTGGACATGTCGTCCTTCTCACGCCAGGGACTGATCGATCAGCTGATCTTCGAGGGATTCACCCAGGCTGAGGCGGAGTACGGCGTACAGGCAGTCGGTTACTAGATTCCGGGCCCCCGCACGCATGACCAACAACCAGCGCGAGTGAAGCCTTGCCGGCTCTCCACCTAACGCATTTGCGCATCAGCCGCGGCCGTGCGCCTCACTTCACAAGATTACCTCACGCCGCCGGCTGGATGCGCTTGTTATGCCGCGGAAGCGATGACTCGAACCTGTCTTCGCGGCGGAGATGCGCGGAGGCGCGTCGTAGCCGCCGACCGGCTGACCCGGCTGCTGCCCCCGAGACCGTGAAGCGCGGGCACCTGGCGCGGGGATCGGAGCAGAACACTTCCGTTCGACCGACCTGCGATCGGTCACAACCCGTAGTGCTGCTGTCCGTCAGGCATAACGCATTTGCGCATCAGCCGCGGCCGTGCGCCTCACTTCACAAGACTACCTTGCGCCGCCGGCTGGATGCGCTGGTTAGATGCCGAGCCAGCGTGATACTGCGGCCCGAGCCTCGTCCAGGTAGCCAAGGAAACCGAGGATGGCCAATGCCGAGGCTATCGCTCCTGCGAGGTAGACGACGAGACGTACAACGACTCCCAGCACGGAACTCTCAAGCCGCCCACCCGGCAATCCCAGGCGGGTTGCGAGCAGGAAGGGAGATCGGGCGATCGCATCCAAAGCGAGCCCGATGTAGAAGAAGGGGTTGAGCGTACGAATCACCGCGGCCCCGTGATTGCGCTGGTAGACGCCCACAGCTCGCTCAGCCATGTCGATGAGGGCCTGCGGCGAGAGATCGAAGTGGGCGAAGTTGAAGATGTTGTGGACCAGTTCGACGTTCTGGATGTATCCACCGATCATCGGAGGCGGAGTGTACGTCATCGTCGTGGATATGCCGGCAGCATGGATGACGTCGTAGGCCTCGTCAGTCTCGAGGTTGATCCGACGACGAACTTCCCGCGCGGTGTCGTCCTCAGTCCATGACGTACCGAGATACCCGGACGTGCAGTGATTGAAGTACTCGACGACGTCGTTCCGGTATCGCGAAAGGAAGTCGAGCCGGCGGTTGTTCTCAATCACCCCGATGTGCTTGTACGCCCGCATGGTCACCTCGTGCATCTAACGTCTTTGGGCATCAGCTGCGGCCGATGCACCTCCTATCATCTTAGCGCTCCTGGCCGTCAGCTGGATGCCCTTGTTAGCGTGGCGTCCGCCTCCCCAGTGACTGTCTGCAAAAAGGCCGGCAGAGCGGCTGCCGCGTGCGATTCGCGATCACACTGACCGCCCCGACGAGCCCTGGCGCGCATCCGTGACTCCGGGGCGAGCGGTTTGCGAGTCAGTCGCGGCGGTGACGTGCGCTCAAGCGATCTGCCGAGAGAACAGACACTCCCTGCGGGCGATGACGCGTCGCGGCCGACGAGGTGCACCGTGATGACTTGCGATGCGCGCGCCTAGAGCCGGCGCACCTTGAATCCTTGTCACAACCGAAGAGGAAAGCGCAGCTCACGCTAACGTATGAGCGCATCAGCAGCGCGCCCATTCCCTGCCGTTCAGTCTATCGCTTGCCGCGCCTGCTGGATGCGCTGGTTAGGTGGACGGCTATCCGAGCGTGCCCCAGGCGAGAACGGCCAAGCCGAGGATGATCGTCACCGCTCCGCTGGCCCGGCAGGACCACACAGTGAACCGTTCAACACTCTGCTCCGTCCACCATGGACCTGGGTAGAGGAAACGACCCCACTTCGAGCGGAAGAGCCATAGGCCGTAGTCAGCGTGCAGCCGCGCGCCGCTTTCAGAAAGAAGGAAGGCGCCATACCCAACCAGCACAATGACAACAACGATTGCGAGCGCCAAATCAGCTGATGAGGGCACGCACCGCTCCTATCGTTCCACCTAACGTCTTGGCGCTTCAGCTGCGCGCCGAAGCCCTCTCTTCGTAGCCTACACCGTGGCGCGTCAGCTGGAAGCGCTTGTTAGGTGCTGCGCCGAGGACTCCGAGGACTGTCGCGACATCCAGATCTCGAGCCGGCTGCGTTTGGGCCACACCCAGACTGCGGCAAGTGCCCATACGACGAACGCTCCGGCGAATGGAAGCATGCTCTCTGCCGTTACGCTGGCGACGACGCCCATCAACGGCAGCAACTGAATGATGAGAGCGGAAAGCACCGAGCTAACCGCGTACAGCACGGTGGGCGGCTGACCCTGCGCGATGGGCCAGAGCCGGAGTGCCACCCTTGGCATCAGGCCGATCACGAAGCCCGGGACTGCCATCCCCATGAGAATCGCGACGAATGCGCGGTCCTGCGACGCAATCGGGATGTTGCCGCCGGTGATCATCCAGGAGCTCCAGAGAAGAAGCAGCACGACCAGGGCAAGCCAACCGGAGATGATGCGCGCAATCTTGAGCGCCTTCAGGTCAGGATTCGACACCCATCCCCCTCATCGCATGCACCTAACGTCTTTGCGCATAAGCTGCGCGCCATGCGCCTTCAGGATACGACAACCTCGTGCGCGTCAGCTTGATGCGCTTGTTGGGCACCCTCTGACAACATATGATACGCCTTGTATCGTATCGATACAGTATGTATCATAGTGTTGCAGGTTGCTGAGATCGGAGTTGCAGTGGACGGAACGACTATAGACCCACGGATAGAGCGTACGCGGGAGGTTGTCACCGCGGCCGCCCTAGAGTTGCTGCGCGAGGACGGCCCCGAGGCGGTCACTCATCAGCGAGTTGCCGAGAAGGCTGGCATTGGACGCGCCACAGTCTACAGGCACTGGCCGGATCGCCAGAGTCTCATGCTCGGAGCGCTCGAAGCGCTATCGCTGTCCATCGGGGCGCCGGAGAGTCTCTCAGTCCGTGATGGCCTTGTATACATTCTCGAAACCCTGTGCGACCGCCTCGAATCACCGGTCGCCTTCGCGATGTCCTCGCTCATCGCACGCGCCGAGTGGGAGCCGGAGGTGCGCTCATTCCTGGACAGCGTCCTGGTGCACGCCAGGGATGAGATCGAAGCGCTGCTCGAACGAGGCGCGACCGAGGGGGGACTCGAGATAGACGTCCCCATGGAGACCGCACTGTCATTGATAGCAGGCCCATTCTTCCACGAACGCTTCATCGTGGGCCGCGTCGTGTCGCGCGAGTACATCCCTGACCATGTGGACGCGCTTCTCGCCCGCTGGAGTCCCACGAGCTAGGAGGCCGACTATGAAGCGCATCTTGCTGCACGAGAGGTTCCGGCGCCCACCGTGGTTCCTCGACAAGGACCACTACCTGCGCGAGGGCGACCATCCGGTGACGAGCGGCCCGAACGCGCGGTATCCGCGGCTGGTTCCGCTGTTGATCTTCGACTACGGAAGCCTGTGGGGACGTATCAAGAGGATGGTGCGCCTCCGCCAGTCGATGACGGCGAACATGCGTGAGTTGCGCAGGGCGAACACGAGCATCCGCGAGAACCCGCGACTCGGGAACACGCGAATCGATGCCACGACGCTGGCCGACCTCGAGACGTACGCCCGCTCACTCGGGGTTTCCGAGATCGGCTACACGCGCGTGAACCCTGACTACATCTTCAAGGACCTGAGCATCCTGTACCCCAACGCCATCGTCTTTGCGATGGAGATGGACCTCGAGAAGATCGAGCAGGCTCCGAGTGTCCCGACCCTGATGGAAATCTTTCGCACCTATTACCAGCTCGGCTACGTGGTCAATCAGATATCCGACTTCCTTCGCGAGCGCGGCTTCAATGCCCATGCCGGTCCGGCGCTGGGGAGCGAGGGCAGCTTCGTGCCGATGGCGCGCGATGCGGGGCTCGGTGAGGTGGGCAAGAACGGGATGCTCATCACCAAAACGTATGGTCCCCGCGTGAGACTGGCAGCCGTCTACACAGATATCGAGAACTTGCCCTTCGCCGAGGAGAACCCACACGCATGGGTCAGAGACTACTGCGACATGTGCAACTCGTGCGTGAAGCACTGCCCTGCCAACGCAATCTTCCTGGAGCCGCGCGAAGCACCAGAAGGCGGTCCGGTCTTCATAGATCACAAGAAGTGCGCCGTACCGTTCAGCACGATGGACGGCTGCACGCTCTGCATCAAGCACTGCCCGTTCATGTACGGGCGCTACGACCAACTGCACGAACGGCAGCGCACGCATTCGATGACGGCTAGCAAGGACAGCGAGGAAGTCGAGGCCGGTGCCGTGACCGTCTAGCATCGTCGCAGCGTGGTGTGCCCAACGTGTTTGCGCATGAGCAGACGCCCACGCGGTTTCAGACCGATTCTACCTTCTGGCGTTCTGCTCGATGCGCTTGTTAGGTGGGACGCGGCTTAGGTGTCGGTCGTTCTGGATGCGTCCTGCTGAGATTACCGCGCCGCGAAGCGGGCTAGCGCCTGACAGTGGCGACTCGCGCCTCGTCGGGCGCCACAAGCAGTCCGGCGGCCACGATCCAAGCGAACGCCCACAACAGCAGAGTGGCGACCACGGCACGAGCTACCCCATCGTGACCGTAGAGCGAGGGCCAGAAGCCGAGTACGAGCCCGTCGAAGGCCAAGGCCCCGGAGCAGGCCCAAAGCAGAACGTGACGCGGACTCTCGCTCTTGAAGCGCGCAACCCCTGTGGCGATCGGAACGAAGAGAAGTGCCGCCGGCACTTGCGCTGCATACAGGAGTGCGCGGTAGAGCTCATTGACCAGCCACTCATCAGGAATGAGTCGAATCACGAGCGCGAAGATGAACGCGATCAGGGTACCCAAGATGAGTCCCGAGACGAGACCGTCTCGTGTTGCCAGAGTCATAGGTGCCGACCTCCTCAATTGTAGTCATCACTACAGTTGAGGATAGTTGTAGTCAGGACTACAATCAACCCATGAGCTATCGACGACATTCGCCGGAGGCGATTCTCAACGCCGCGGTTGAGACCGCGATGCAGGATGGCCTCGCGTCTCTAACCTTCAGCGCCGTAGGCCGCAGGCTTGGCATCAGCGACCGCACGGTCGTCTACTACTTCCCGACTAAGTCGGATCTAACCACGGCCGTGCTGGGCGTGCTCGGTGAGCGCCTGAGAGAGACCGTCGCAGGCGTTCTCGACGCGGCGCCGATGACCACACGTGAGCTTCTGGAGCAGGTGTGGCCGATTCTGGCGACTCCAGCGAACGACCGTGTCTTCGCCCTGTTCTTCGAGGTAGTCGGACTGGGCAGCGACGGCTCCGAACCCTATCGCTCCGCAGTCCGAGCTCTTGTGACCGATTGGTGTGATTGGCTCGAGCCGCGGATCGTCGCAGCGTCAGGACGCTCACGGCGGGCGACAGCACTGGGGGCCCTAGCCCAGATCGACGGCCTGTTGCTGCTTCGCAGCGTTGCTGACGCACGCACAGCGGATCTCGCGGCGGACGCGCTCATGAACGACCGCAACGCCTGACCTTGCCGCGACGCTCTGCGCATGTCCCCACCTAACGTGAATGGGCATCAGCTGCGGCGATGCACCTCTCTTCATCTTAGCGCTCCTGGCCGTCAGCTGGATGCCCTTGTTAGCGTGGCGTCCGCCTCCCCAATGACTGTCTGCAAAGAGGCCGGCAGAGCGGCTGCCGCGTGCGATTCGCGATCACACTGACCGCCCCGACGAGCCCCTGGCGCGCATCCACGACTCCGGGCGAGCGGTTTGCGAGTCAGTCGCGGCGGTGACGTGCGCTCAAGCAATCCGCCGAGAGAACACACACTCCCTGCGGGCGAGGACGCGTCGCGGCCGACGAGGTGCACCGTGATGACTTGCGATGCGCGCGCTTGGAGCCGGCGCACCCCTGAATCCTTGTCACCGCCGAGGAGGAAAGCGCAGCTCACGCTAACGTGTTTGCGCTTCACCCGCGCGCCGTGCGGATCCAGTCTAGCGCACCGCTTCTGCGCGTCGGGTGCAAGCGCTTGTTAGATTGCCACGGGAAGACCGGTCCAGCCGGCAGACACCGGCCGGGGACATCATGAAGGCTGCCGGGATCGAGGAGCGCCCCCGCCACGCATCCTGGCCTGCGACCAGCCACGGACTTATCACCGCCGAAGGCAGGTACGCACCCGGATGAGGAGGCACTGCGGTGATAAGCGACGGGGTGCCCACACGGTGACGCCGCACTTCCAGCGATGCGACCGGACCCGGGCGCCCGCCCCTACCGAGGTCCTTCGATGCCGCTCGCGACTCAGGGCTATCTAACGCATTTGCGCATCAGCTGAAGCGCCGCCCCCTTGACCTTGCCACCCGAGTCTACCGCGGACAGGCGGCGCTTTCTGCTGCAAGCGCTTGTTAGGCCCGCCCCGCGAATCACTTGTCGAAGTCCGACTTGCGTCCAAGGAATCCCGCGTTGAACATTGGAACAGGTGTGGTGAGCGTTAGCGAGCGTGTACTCGTCCAGACACCAACGTCGCTAAGACCCTGGGCTGGGTCCAGGCCGAGCCGCGCCCGGAGAGCAGCATCGTACTCAAGAAGAGCTCTTGCGACAGCGGATCGCTCAGCCGGATTCAGAGTGTGGCCGAACTTGAATGGTTCACCCTTATACCAAACAGCCAGAGAGTCGCCGACCGCGTAGTCAGGCACCGCGGCGGCCTCAGCACAAGGATCCGGTGGCGAAGCGTAGCCGCTCACAGGGAATTCTGGTGCGAGGACGTCGCAGCGCAGCCCGGTCATTGCAGGGAGGTCATACTCTGCACTCTCCAGCCGAAAGGGACCGATGTACCTCTCGTAGTGGACAGTCCTACCGATTACCGTCAGTCGCTCACGCGCTGTAAGAGCCCATGCCAGGCACACCAGAGCGGCGATGCCCAGGACTGAGACAACACCGACAATCCCACCGATGTCAGGCTGGGGTGGTGCGAGTCCTGCAGCGCGCGACGTCCACCAGAAGAAGAGCACAGTACCGCCCACCGAGACCACGATTCCTACAACCGTCAGAAGCAGCGCACGCACGTGGCCCCACCGCAACCGCATCCTGCTCTCGAGATGCAGTCGGTCTGCCGATTGCTCGAATGTGACAATCACTGGAGACCTCCACACAGGAAGCGACAAGCTGGGCCTAACGCATTTGCGCTTCACCCGCGCGCCGTGCGGATCCAGTCTAGCGCACCGCTTCTGCGCGTCGGGTGCAAGCGCTTGTTAGATTGCCGCGGGAAGACCGGTCCAGCCGGCAGACACCGGCCGGGGACATCATGAAGGCTGCCGGGATCGAAGAGCGCTCACGCCACGCATCCTGGCCTGCGGCCAGCCACGGACTTATCACCGCCGAGGGCAGGCGTGCACCCGGATGAGGAGGCGCTGCGGTGATAAGCGACGGGGTGCCCGCACGGTGGCGCCGCACTTCCAGCGATGCGACCGGACCCAGGTGCCCGCCCCTACCGAGGTCCTTCGATGCCGCTCGCGAGTCAGGGCTATCTAACGTGTTTGCGCTTCAGCTGCGCGCCGACGACTTCTCTTCGTAGCCTACACCGTGGCGCGTCAGCTGGAAGCGCTTGTTAGGCAGGCCGCCGCGACCTACGGAGCCGCCAGCTCCACGACTCCCCACAGAATGACGACGATGCCCACAGCGAAGAACAGCAGAGCATCAGGCGGCACTCGCATCGACCAGTTTGGGAAGAGCGGCGTGATGCCGCGATAGACACGCCTAGACCACTCACGCAGGGGCCTCTGTGCCAGGTGAAGGACCAACCCGACGGCGAGACAGAGGAATCCGGAGGTGATATGCCAGACACCCATGCGACTCCCCCCAGTGCCCTGCCTAACGCATTTGCGCTTCAGCTGCGCGCCGAAGCCCTCTCTTCGTAGCCTACACCGTGGCGCGTCAGCTGGAAGCGCTTGTTAGGCACGCTCCCCCACCGACTCCCTACGGCGAGGACGGCCAAGCACAACCCCCGAGAGCACTAGGGTGATCGCGGCTAGCACCAGCGGTCCGAGAGAGTTGTCGATAAGGGTGAACGCGAGCCCCATAGCATCGAACCGAGCGTCCGACCCGAAACTCATTGCAGTGAGAACGGCGTCGCGGACCACAAACACCAACAGCCCGATTGCCAGCAGCAGCAGTAGCGTGCCGACCAGCTGTCGACCAATTGGAGGATCGGGGCGACGCCAGCAAACCAGCGCCCAAATAGCTACCGCAACAACGGCCGCCGCAGGAGCAATCCAAAGAACCTCCGACGAGATGATCACGTCCAATAGCGACCTCCTGGTGCTGTGCCTAACGTTCTTGCGCTTCAGCCGCGGCCGAGCGCCTCCCTTCGTAGCTTAGCGGTTGCGCCGTCGGCTGGAAGCGCGGGTTAGGCATGCCTCGCCGGTCGATCAGCAGCCCTCAGGCCACCGACGAACGTACCGGCAAACCACAAAGCCGCGTACATGATGACGCTCCAGAGAACCCAGGCCACGATGGCCAGCGCGTAGGTGCCTGCCTCCCCGCCGGTCACGTAACCGATCAGCATCGCGGGAAACTGTAGGAAGATGAACGCGAACAGTCGCGACAGCCCGGTGTCGACAGCACTCATCAGGAGAATCGAAGCCAGAACGAGCACCCCACTGATGCCACCAGCAATCGCAATTCGCCTCACGGCAATCCCCCCTCTGCTATGCCTAACGTTCTTGCGCATCACCCGCAGCGCGCCTGCGAGCGCCACAATCCCGAGTCTATCGTAAGGGGCGCGCTGTCGGTGTGGATGCGCGGGTTAGACCTCGTCCGATGCTGCAGCCAAGCCGCCCAAGTACGTGACGCCATTCCCAACGACCGTAGGGTCAATACAACCCGCAGCGCTCGACAGCTCGTCCGAGATGCCCCGGACTGACGCCCGCCATCGTTCAGCGGTCTTGATGTCGACCAGGCTCTCCCACTCTGCAAGCAGGCCGGGAACGCGCATCTCAAGCAGGTACCCCTCGTCATCAACGGCGTGCGCGGGGATCTCAGTTGTTGAAAGCGATACTGACCTACCGTGCGCGAGCTGCCTCCTGAAGCCGAACATGGCCTTGAAGTCCTGAAAGGGTGCTACACCCTTGTCAATCGCCAAGCGTGAACGTTCAGCGATGGCATCAAGCTTCTTCTCCGGACGCAGCCACTCTACGGCGGCCCAGACCTCTGGCTCGTAGGACTTCTCCAGGAAGAGATACGCGCCAACATGGTTGAGCACCGCTTCTACCGTCAAGGGGCAGAGCAACATCGCCGTGACCGTGTCGAGATAGTGGCCGCGTCCGCCCGACTTGGCGTGAAGTAGGGCAGAGTAGCTCATCTGGTGAAGGGTGAAAGCGGGAGTGACCTCGCGTGAGGCGGATTGGATCACCCTCTGTGGCTCCTCGCGATCCAATTCGTCGCCCCCATCGGACGTAGGTCTAACAATGATTCGACAGACTCAAATTCACTTTGATTCTAGGTTATGGAGTTCCGTGTAGACAGCGCAATTCCTCTCACGTCGCATCTCCAGCCCAGGATATGCAGTCTCGATAATCCGGCACTCACCGGACCGGCCTTACATCCCATCCAGCGGACTCCGCACGCCCAACCCGCCCTTGTTGAGCACGTGTGTGTAGATCATGGTCGTGTTCACGCTCTTGTGTCCCAGCAACTCCTGGATCGTCCGGATGTCGTAGCCCGACTCGAGCAGCTGCGTCGCGAACGTATGCCGGAAGGTGTGACACGTCACATGCTTCTGGACCCCGGAGCGCAGGACCGCCTCACGCACCGCACGCTGGACGAGCGTCTCGTGTATGTGGTGCCGGCCCTGCTCTCCCGTCGCACGGCTCGTCCACCGGCGCTGTTGCGGAAACACCCACTGCCAACGCCACTCCGCAGCGGCATTCGGATACTTGCGCCCCAGCGCCTCGGGCAGCACCACCCTGCCCCAGCCGTCGGCAACATCCCGCTTGTGCACGACCTCGGCACGGCGGAGTTGGTCCTTGAGCGGGCCCTTCAGCGACTCGGGCAGCATGGTCACGCGGTCCTTGCCACCCTTGCCGTCGCGCACCACGATCTGGTTCGCACCGAAGTCGATGTCCTGCACGCGCAGGGAAAGACACTCGCTCAGCCGCATGCCGGTGCCGTAGAGCAGTGCCGAGATGAGCCAGTACTCGCCCTCGAGCTCGGCCAGGACGGCCCGGATCTCGGCGCGGGTCAGCACCACCGGCAGATGCGTCGACTTGCGCGCGCGGACAAGCCCCTCGAGTTCGCCGACGTCCATGCCCAGCACAAATCTGTAAAGGAAGAGCACGGCCGAGAGTGCCTGCGTCTGCGTCGACGCGCTCACGCCGCTATCGACTGCAAGACTCGTGACGAACGCATTGACCTCCTCGGCGCCCATCTCTGCCGGATGCCGCATTCGGTGGAACCGTATGAAGCGCCTGACCCACTGCAGGTAGGCCTTCTCGGTGCGCGTGCTGTAATGACGCGCCCGCAGCTCCTCCACCATGATGTCGAGCAGCTTCGGTGGTTGAGGATCGGACATGGTCGGCTCCCGGGTGCGCGTTCGGTCGAAACATCATGCGCACGCGTAGGTCACCAGGATCCAACCGGGGACAAACCAGATGAAGCATGACGCAGAGACGGCAGCACTGAGGAGGGTCTGATGAAGCGGCAGCCGAACGTGTCCAACACCGACCGCGTGGTGCGGTTCATCCTCGGAGGCGCGGCGCTCGGCCTTGGCCTCGCCTTCTGGCCGGTGGGCGCCGTCGTGGGCGTGCTGTTCGCAGCAGCGCTGTGGATCAGCGCCTGGACAGGCTACTGCCACATATACGAAGTGCTCGGCATAAGCACGCTCAAGCGCTGACCGTTCGCGCGCCTACTGCTTGTCCTTCACCGCCTCGGCGATCCCTGTAGCCCACTCGGCAACCGACGAGAAATCGTCGTCGCCCGGCCGATACTTCACGGTGAAGTCGTCGAACGGCATCTCGAAGCCGATCTCCTCGAGCCGCGCACGCATCTGCTTCTCCGCGCCCTTGCTCCAGCCGTAGCTCCCAAAGGTGGCCGCAAGTCGTCCGGTGGGCTTGAGTCCGGCCAGGTACTGCAGGTAGCCGGCGACTCGGTAGAGCATGCCGTGGTGGAGTGTGGGCGAGCCGAGGAGCAGCGCCTTCGCCTCGAGCAGCTCGGCGGTGACGTGTGCGATCGGCGAGACCGCGAGATCGTACACGACCACCTCGCACCCGGCCGCTCCCACCGCATCCGCGATCCGTGAGGCGAGCGCTGCAGTGGACCCCCACATCGTGCTGTAGGCGATCACGATCTTGTCGCGCTTCTCTCCCACGCCCCACCGCTGATACGACTCAATCACACGTCCGATCTCCTCGCCGCGCCAGATGAGTCCGTGCGACGGGGCCACCACGTCGAGCTCCCACCCGGTCTCGACGACCTTCGTGATCGCCTTGTCGATGGCGGTGCCGAGCGGAAGCAGGATGTTGGCGTAGTAGACGCCGAGTTCGTGGAACGCGGCATCCAACCCGTACTCGCTCGCGAAGCGCTCGTCGCTCGAGACATGCTGCCCGAAAGCGTCGTTGGGCATGAGCACGCGCTCCTCGGGACAGTACGTGAACATCGAGTCGGGCCAGTGCACCATCGACATGGGCTGGAACGTGAGCGTACGCCCGCCGAGGTCGATCACATCGCCAGCCTTCACGGCCTCCACCTCGAGTCCGTTGTGGTACTCGGCCACGCCCTTCACGCCGGCAGGTGAAGCCACCACGCGCGCTTGCGGCATCGCCGCCATCACCTCGGGTAGTCCGCCGTTGTGGTCGGGCTCCACGTGGTTCACCACGATGTGCGTGATCTTCTCGAGCGGCACCACCGACTCGATGCGCGACAGCAGCTCCGACACGAATGGCGCCTTGGTGGTGTCCACGAGCGCGATGCCCGTGTCGCCCATCACGAGGTAGCAGTTATAGGTGGTGCCCTGCGGCGTCTCGAAGCCGTGGAAGTCGCGCAGGTTCCAGTCGATCGCGCCGACCCACCAGATGTTGTCGGTCACCTTGGCAGCACGCATAGGAGAGCCTCCATTCGAGGACGGGTTATCCCGTTCATCATACCCGTCAGCGAGCTCCGCTCGGCCGCCGGGAGGTCCGAGGAAGCCTCCGCAGCGCGGGTTGTGCGCGAGGACAGCGACGAGGGCCTCCCAGTGGCCGCGCGAGGCGAGCGTCGTCCTCCGCAGCGCGGGTTGTGCGCGAGGACAGCGACGAGGACCTCCCGGTGGCCGCGCGGCGCTCAGTCAGCGTCTCAGCTGTCGCGCTCCACGAAGAAGTCGGCCATCGAGAGCAGCAGGTCGCGGGCCTTGCTCTTGGGCAGCGCCGCTTTGAGGTCGGCCTGAGCGGTCAGCACGATCCCGCGCGCATACGAACGCGCGAACTCGATGCTGCCGCTCTCACGCATGATCGTCACAGCCTCCTCGAGCAGGGCCGGATCCTCGGTGCGCGACGCGAGGATCTCGAGCAGCCGCTCCCGCCGGTCCGAATGCTCGAGCGCATGCACGGCGGCGAGCGTACGCTTGCCTTCGGTCACGTCGCTGCGGAAGTCCTTCTTGGTGGCCTCGCGCGTGCCCACCAGATTGAGCACGTCGTCCTGGATCTGGAACGCCAGCCCGGTGGCCTCGCCGAACGCGCGGAGCGCGGCCACCTGCTCGTCGGTCCCTCCGCCCGCGATGGCGCCGATCGCCAGCGGCACGGCGCCCGAGTAGAACGCCGTCTTGTGCGTGGCCATCACCAGGTAGTCATCGACGGTGAGGTTGAAGCGGTCGTCGCGCGCCCATCCGATGTCGAGCGCCTGCCCCTCGATCGTGCGCGTGGTCATGTCCACCAGCTCGCGCAGCACGCGGAGACGCACATCGGGCTCGAGCGTGTCGTCCCCCACCACCGTGCCGGTCACCAGCGCAAGCGCCAGATCGCCCGCGTTGATCGCCAGGGCCTCGCCCTCGGTCACGTGCAAACACGGCACGCCCCGCCGTGTCAGCGACGAGTCCATGATGTCATCGTGTATCAGCGCCGCGGTGTGGAAGTGCTCGATCGCCGCCGCCGACGTCCTCGCACGCTCGGGGTCGCCCCCCACCGCCTCGGCAGCGAGCATGCAGATGAGCGGCCGATGCCGCTTCCCGGCGTTCGCGGTGTAGTCGGCGAGCAACCGGTACAGGTAACGGCCCATGTCTTCGTGTGTGCCGTCCTTGAAGAACCGCGCGAGGTACGCGTCGAACTTCTTCGCATTGCGTTTCAGATAGAGCTCGAAAGCGGTCATGACCCTCCTGATGGACCGCAGCGGGTCCACGGTCCCCGATAGTGTAGGGTGCCGCCCCCAACGCGGCAACCGCCGGTTTGGAGCCTCCACCACTAGACATACGACGGGCGCACCGGCAGTCCTACATGCCGGCGCCATCCCCGTTCTCCTCGCGCATCCCTTGTTCCAGGAAGACGCCGTCATCGCTGAAGCGCTTCCGGAACGTCAGCATCACCGCCACGACCGACCCCAGCGCGGTAGCAGCCGCCACCATGAGCATCACCACGATCTGATAAGCGCTGGCGGCGAGCGGGTCCGCGCCCGCAAGGATCTGCCCGGTCATCATCCCCGGGATGAACACGATGCCCGCCGCGGCCATCGAGTTGATCGTGGGGATCAGCGCCGCCGAGATAGCCTTGCGCACGCTCGGTCCGGCCGCCTCCCACGGCGTGGCGCCCAGCGCCACCAGCGCCAGCAGCTCCTCCGCGCGCAGATCGAGGTCGGCGAACATCCGCTCCAGCGACAGGGCGATACCGTTCATCGAGTTGCCGAGCACCATCCCCGCGATCGGGATCACGTACTGGGCGCGGTACCACGGCTCCACCTGCACCACGAGCCCGGTCACCGCGAACGTGACGATGAACCCGGTGAGCAGCATGGAGACGAACGAGCTGCCGAATATCCCGCGTGGAGCGTCCGGCGCGCGCTGCACTATCGTGCGCGCGGCCGCCGCGACCATCACCAGAAGCAGCGCCAGCACGAGCCAGGGGCTGTCGATGCCGAACACCCAACGGAGCACGAGGCCGAGGATGAACAGCTGCACGTACGTGCGCAGCGTGGCCACCGCCAGGCTCTTCTCGATGCCGAGCGAAAGCCGGATCGACACGACGCCCACGAACACCATGAACCCTGCAGAGAGCAGCAGTTGCGGCCATCCGATCGCGACCACGCCAACGGTCTCAGGCACCGGGACCCACCCCCCTGAGGTGACCGGCGGTAAGCCGCAACCGGCGCGCGGGGACCTCGTCGGGCATCTGGTGCCGTACCCGCACCACAGCACCCGAGGCTGCGAACTGGGCCGTGAGCATCGCCACCTGAGAGGCGGAGTCCGAATCGAGGCTTGCGTCGGGCTCGTCCAGGAGCAGCACGTCAGGCGCGGTGAGCACCACGCGCAGCAGCGCCACGCGCGCCGCCTGACCCACCGACAGCCTCACGGCGTCACGGTCGAGCGAGACATCCTCGAGACTCACCCGGTCGAGCGCGGCACGGAGCTCGTCATCGTCCGGAGCCGCCTCGCCGTCCCTCACCTTGAGGTCCCAGGGCATGCGCAGGTTCTCACGCACCGTGCCCTTGAGTATCACCGGCTTCTGCGGCAGGAGCGCCACACGGGTCCGCCACACGCGTTCACCCAGCTCGGCGGGCGTCGCGCCGTCCAGGAGAAGCTCGCCGGTGACACCCGGCTGCAAGAGCGCGAGAGCGCGGAGCAGCGTGGTCTTCCCCGCCCCAGACGGGCCGAACACGTCCACTACCTCGCCACGCTCCACCGCGAGATGCGCGCCGTCCAGCACCTTGAGCGGCCCCGCGTCCGACTGCCGCACGAACCGTAGGTCACGCGCCTCGAGGAGAGGCTGCGCGCTCACCAGCGGTCCCGGTGCACCGCGCCAGGGTCGTACCGGCCGGCCGGGGGTTTCGTCTCGGCAGGATGCCCGACGGCCAGCACGCAGAACGGCTCCACGCCCTCGGGCAGCTCCAGGACCGTGCGCAGGGGCGCCACGCGCTCCATCTTGGGCCAGAAGCCGAGCCACACCGCGCCGAGACCGAGCGCATGGATCGCCACGAGCGCGCTCTGAGTGGCCGCCCCGCAGTCCTGCTGCCACATCACGTCGTGCTTGAGGTCGCGCGTATCGGCGCACACGGCGATCGCCAGCGGCGCCCGGCGCAGGATCGAGCCGTAGGGCGTCGTCTCGGCCATCGCGTCGATCCGCTCGCGATCGGTGGAGACCACGAACCGCCACGGTTGCTGA
This sequence comes from Anaerosoma tenue, assembly GCF_023161965.1. Classification (NCBI taxonomy): domain Bacteria; kingdom Bacillati; phylum Actinomycetota; class Coriobacteriia; order Anaerosomatales; family Anaerosomataceae; genus Anaerosoma; species Anaerosoma tenue. Next base: position 160,855 of record NZ_JALNTY010000004.1, on the reverse strand, counting down.
TTGCCCGCCGAGGGCGCGGCCATCGCCGCGCTCAGGATCGTCTCGATGTCCGCCTCCCGAACAGGCTCGTCGGTGTAGTCGCGGATCGAACGGCGTGTGAGGATCGCTTCGATGGCGTCCATGTCAGACCTCCTCGGCGCGCTCCTGATGTCTCAGTCCGAGCGCGGTCTCGATATCGGCGCGCTCCTTGAGGCTCAGCAGCCATTCGGCGAGTTCCCTGCCGGGCTCTCCAAGCAGGCCGAAGTACTCCACGGCGCACTGGGGCCGGGCGTGTTCCGGGCCGATCTGCGACCAGAAGATGCAGCCGTCCTCGTCGCACTCGAAGCCGAGGTCGAGGACACGTCGTCTCAGGCTGCATTCACTCATGGCGCACTCCCGGAGGGGCATCGTGGTCCCCATCAAGATGACATATGGCGGAGGCGTGTGCGAATCGAACACACCCGGGAGGCTCTTCACCCCCCACGACGGTTTTGAAGACCGCGGAGCCCACCAGGACCCATCCGCCTCCGCCCGAAAGGATAGCGGTTTCCGGCCTGGCGCACCACGGGTGCGCCGCGGCGGCTACGCGTTCTTGCCGAGGGTGCGTGCATCGCCCTCGCGCTTCGTCACGCCCTGGGAGTCGAAGTACTCGAGCAGCGGCATGATGTACTTGCGGCTCGAGCCCACGATGTCCCGCGCGTCCTTGGGCAGTATGGAGCCGTGCTCCCTGAGGTAGGCCACGATCGCCGAGCGGGCGGCCCCCACCGCGGCCGCGTCGAAGTGCAGGTCCGGACCCAGACGCACCAGCTCGCCCTGTGTCGCCAGCCGCCCCAGGACCTTCCGGGCCAGCCCGGTATCCACCCCGGCTTCAGCGGCGAGATCGGCGGTGGATGCCGGCGCGATGCCCTGTGCCTTGAGAAGCGCCGTCAGCTTCTCCGCCGCCTCCTCCTCGGCGGCAAGCGCGGTCGATGCCGCCTTGGGGTGACGCGCTTCCCCGCCGGCGATGACCACCGCGCCGCGCTCGACGGCAAGGTCGAGCAGCGCGTCGAAGACCTTCTGCTCGATCCGACGGTCCACGCGGTCGCGCAGCGCACCGGTTGCGAGACCCGTCGCCTTGGGGTTGGTGTCGTGGAACGCGAGCAGCTCGCGCTCGATCGCGCCGAGCAGGCCCTCCTGCGCCTCGGCGGTGACGAAACAGGTCTCCCCGCCGGCCTTGAGCCGCTTGAGGTCGGCCTTGTTGAGATCGTCCGCCACCTGTGGTCGCGGCACGCCGATCGCCGCAGCCACCTGCGCCGAGGTGAGCGGCATCGCGCGGCTGGCGAGCAGTCCCAGGGCGGCGCCCGACAGGTCGTGGCCAAGCAGCGCGTCGAGCAGCTCGCGCTCGTGCGACCTCAGCGTCGTCCGGCGCGGCGGGAGCACGTCGAGCACCACGCCGCCGCCGATCGTCCACATCGGCGAGTACGAGCGGATGATGAACCGGTCGTCATAGCGCGGCGCCAGAGGACTCTCCAGCCGTACTTGCGCCAGACCGCTCTGCCCGGGCTGCAGCGAGTCCGCATCCATGAGCAGCACTCTGCCGAGCACCTCGCGCGTACCGTGATGAACGTGCACGCGGGCGCCGCTCTCAAAGGGCTTCTCCTCGCTCGCGAGATAGGTCACGCGGGCGTCGAACCGGTCGGTCACGGTGAGCGTTCCCGGCTCGGCCACGATGTCGCCTCGCGAGATGTCGTCGGTGTCGAGCCCCGCGATGTTGAGCGCCACACGGTTGCCCGCCACCGCCTTCTCGGCCGGAGCGCCGTGGATCTGCACCGAGCGTATGCGCCCGCGCTTGTTGCCCGGATACAGCTCCACCTGGTCGTCCCGCTTGGCAACGCCGCTCCACAGCGTCCCGGTCACCACCGTGCCGGCTCCCGCGATCGTGAACACGCGGTCCACCGGCAAGCGGAGCGGCAGGTTGGAGTGACGCGCCTCGGCCTCCTCGGCCACCTCGTCCAGCGTTGCGAGCAGATCGGGCAGCCCCGCCCCGCTGCGGGCGGACACTGGCACGATCGGCGCACCGGCGATGGACGTTCCCTCCAGCAGGCCTCCCACATCCTCCACGACCATCTCGAGCCAGTCGGGGTCGGCGAGGTCGGCCTTGGTCACGGCCACCACGCCGCGGGGGATGCCGAGCAGGTCGATGATCGCGAGGTGCTCTCGCGTCTGCGGCATCACGCCGTCGTCGGCGGCCACCACGAGAAGCACGATGTCGATGCCGGTGGCGCCGGCGACCATCTGACGCACGAACCGTTCGTGGCCGGGCACGTCCACCACGCCCATCGTCCGTCCGCTTGGCAGTGCGAGCTGCGCGAAGCCGAGCTCGATGGTGATGCCGCGCTTCTTCTCCTCGCTCAGCCGGTCGGGATCGGTGCCGGTGAGCGCGTGCACCAGCGTCGACTTGCCGTGGTCGATATGTCCGGCCGTGCCGAGAACGAGCGAAGGTGTGGTCATCATCAGCCCCAGGCGATCAGGCCGAGTCCGCGCCCGGCACAGATGCGGAAGAAGTGCTGCAGGTCGGCGCAGACGTCGGCGTCGTGCGGGCCCCCGGTCACGTCACGTTCCACCGAGAGAGCCGCAAGCTCATCGGGCTCGAAGACCTCGAGCAGCGCGGAGAGCTGCTCGACCTGCGCGGGTGTCAGGCTCTCGGCGATGTTGAAGCCGGTGGCCTCGAGGATCAACTCCCAGTAGATCTTGCCGCGGAACGACGACTCGGCACCGGAGCAGATGCCGCCACAGAGACGCAGGCCCGCCTCCTCGAAGGCGCGCTCATCGTCGCCGGTGAGCTCGACATCCTCAAGCGAACGCGATGCGAAGTTGTCCAGGCCCGTGGTCATCGCCCCCATACACGCATGCCCGCCCTGCACCCTGCCAGGCCGTTCACGCTCGTGCCGCCCGTGCGAGCGCCGAGGCGACCTCGGGGTCCTCGTCCTCGCGGAGCGTGCGGGGATCGAGCAGCAGGCGGTCGTCCTTGATGCGGGCGATCACCGCGGGCTCGCCGAGGCGGAGCCGCTCCTCGAGCGAGGTCGCGCTTCCGCGATGCGGGGCCAGCGCCACCACGGTGGTGGGGATGTCTTTCATCGGCAGGGCGCCACCGCCTGCCCGCGAGGTGTCGGCGGCAGTCACCACATCGAATGCCTCGCCACATGCGCTCACGATCGCGTCCGCCAATCTGCGGGCACGCCGCTCCAGTTTGGCCTGGGTCATCGTGAGCATCCTGAGCGTGGGGACCTCGGCGAACAGGCGCCGCTCGTCCAGGTACAGGCGGAGCGTCACTTCGAGCGCTGCGAGCGTCATCTTATCGAGTCGGACCGCGCGGGCGAGCGGGTGCTTCTTCAGCTTCGCGATGACATCTCGCTTGCCTGCCAGGATGCCCGCCTGCGGACCGCCGAGCAGCTTGTCACCGCTGGCGCTCACGAGGTCCGCACCTGCGGCCACGGCCGCACCGATCGTCGGCTCGCCAGGCAACCCGAATCGCGCGAGGTCGATGAGCACGCCGGACCCCTGGTCCTCGAAGACCGGGACGCCGTGCTCGGCGCCAAGCGCCACGAGATCCTCGAGCGACACCTCCTCGGTGAAGCCCACCACGCGGTAGTTGCTCGTGTGCACCTTGAGCATGAGTCCCGTGCGGGACGTGATGGCGTTCTTGTAGTCGCGCAGATGCGTCTTGTTGGTGGTGCCGATCTCCACCATCTTGGCGCCGCTCTCGCGCATGATGTCGGGGATCCGGAAGCTGCCCCCGATCTCCACGAGCTGCCCGCGGCTCACGATCGCTTCCTTGCGGCGTGCGAGCGCGGCAAGGCCGAGCAGCACCGCCGAGGCGTTGTTGTTCACGGCCATCGCCGCCTCGGCCCCGGTGAGGCGGCAGATGAGATCCTCCACGTGCACGTGCCTGCTGCCGCGCTGCCCGCTCGGCACGTCGTACTCGAGCGTGGAGTAGCCGCGGGCCACCTCGGCAACGGCCTCGATCGCGGTCTCCGCAAGCGGCGATCTGCCGAGGTTGGTGTGCACCACGATGCCGGTGGCGTTGATGACGCGCCGGAGCGACCTGCGCGCCTTGAGCGCGAGCCACGCGACGGCGTCCGCGGCGATCGCGTCGGCCGAGACCTCGACGATCTCCCCGGCGCGTACAGCAGCTCGCGTGGCGTCGAGCGCCTCGCGCAGCGCCTCCAGCGTGAGCGGGCGCCCGTGCGTGGCATCGAGCGCAGCCACGTCCTCCCGCTTGAGGAGCTCGTCGACCTTGGGCAGTGAGCGAAGCAATGTGTTGGTATCCATGGGAGTCATTCTAGCGGTTCACTGCAACGCTGCCCTACACCCATCACGGCGCGTCGTCGGGCCGACACGAGAAGAGCCGTGGGAACGGCCTAGGCGATGCGGACCCTGCCCGGCTCGCCCTTCACGGCGCGGCCTAGCACCACGGCTTCTTCACCCCGCGCCGCGAGCGCCGCAAGCAACGCGTCGGCCTTCTCCGGGGCGACCGCCATCAGCAGGCCCCCGCTCGTCTGCGGATCAGCGAGGATGCCTTTCCAGGTGAAGTCTGCGGGGCCCCAGTCCACGAACGCGTCGAGGTACGCCACCACATCGGCGGTGCGGCCAGGCCGCACCATCGCCTCGGCATATTCGATGACGCCCGGCCAGGTGGGTACGGCCGCAAGCTCGATCTCGCACGCGCAGCCGCTGCCCTCGGCCATCTCCCGGATATGGCCCGCCAGGCCGAATCCCGTGATGTCGGTAGCGGCATGCACGCCGATCTCCACCATCGCCTCGGCGGCCGCGCGGTTGAGGTGCGCCATGCTCTCGATCACGTCGCGCTGGCTCTCCTCGGTCTCGAGTCCCTGCTTGATCGCGGTGTTGAGGATCCCCACGCCGATCCGCTTGGTGAGCACCAGCGCATCTCCCGGGCGTGCTCCCACGTTGCGGACCGCGCCTCCCGCGCCGGCGACACCCATCACGGACAGCCCGTACTTGGGCTCCTTGTCGTCGATGGTGTGGCCGCCTACGATAACGGCCCCCGCCTCGCGCACCTTGTCGGCGCCGCCGCGCAGCACCTCGGCGGTGACCTCCGGCGGCAACGAGCAGGGCATGGCAAGCAGGTTCATCGCGGTGAGCGGCCTGCCGCCCATCGCGTAGATGTCCGAGAGCGCGTTGGCCGCGGTGATTCGCCCGAAGTCGTACGGGTCGTCGACCATCGGCGTGAAGAAGTCCACCGTGAGCAGGACCGTCTGGTCGCCGAGACGATAGACCGCGGCGTCATCGGAGGTGTCGAACCCCACGAGCAGGTCTTCCGACTCTCCCGGATGCATCTTCTCGAGCACGGCGGCGAGGTCTCCCGGACCCCACTTGGCGGCTCAACCGGCCTTGGTCGACATCTGCGTGAGACGGACGGGCTCCACTGGGCGGCTCCTAAGAATCGGTTTCGTTCATGCATAGCATAACCGATGCTGATGCCAAAGGAAGGGTGCGGGCACGTGTTCGTGAGGCGTCAGAGCGCAGCGGTGCCCATGAGGCGCCTCGCCGCGATCAGAACGCTGGTGTGACGTCCTCGTCGGCGGGATACGGGAGTTGCGGCCTGCAGAAGAGAAAGCCCTGGCCGAACTCCACGCCGAGCTCCCGCAGAACGGCGAGCTGGTCGGCCCGCTCGATGCCCTCGGCGATGAGCTTCACGCCGGTCCGCTCGGCGAAGGTGACGAGGGTGCCCACGAGCGCGCGGCGGACCTCGTCGGTGTCCACATCACGGATGAGCGAGATGTCGATCTTCAGCCAATCCGGCCGCACCTCGGCGATGCACTGCATCGACCCGTACCCCGCCCCGCCATCGTCGATAGCGATGCGGAACCCCAGGGTACGCAGGTACTCGAGCGTCGCCCGGAACGCCGCGAAATCCTCCACCGCCGTGCGCTCAGTGATCTCGAAGACGACCCGTGAAGGCTCGGCCTCTTCACTCTCTCCAAGCGTGCCGAGCATGATGTCGCGCAGTTCGGGATCGGCCACGGCCTCGGGTTCGATGTTCACGAACAGCAGCCGGCCCTCGGGGAGCGACGCCGCGGCTTCGAACGCGCGGCTGCGGCACAGCCGCTCGAGCTGAAGCACCAGGTCGGCATCGTAGGCAACCTTGAACAGCTTGTCCGGGCGCTCGAACTCGCTCGCCTCCGGCCCGCGTGAAAGCGCCTCGTACCCGATGATGGAGAGGTCGCTCAGGCGGTAGATGGGATGCACGAGCGTCCTGATCGCGCCGGCGGCGAGGATCTCCTCCAGCCGCCGCTTGCGGCACTCGCCGTCGCTGCATTCGCGCTTCTCCGAGTCGGCCAGCGCATCCTCGAGCGCCATGTGGACCAACCGCTCCAGCCGTACGTTGCCGTCCCGCCGAGCGGTCGTGGCTCCCACGTAGCACCCGAACTTGGGGAAGATCGCCGGCTCGAGCACGGTTTCCAGATCGTCGCGCACGCGTCTCTCGATCCGCCGGGCAAGCTCATCGAGCGCCTCGCGGTCCATGCCGGCCGTGGTCCTCGGCGGCGAGAGCAGCACCACCAGCGCGTTGCCCGAGATCATGAGCTCGGCCACGATGTCGCTGTCGCGCAGCTCGAAACCGGTGATCCGCTCCAGCGACGCCGCCACCTCGCGCATGACCTCGTCAAAGACCTCCCACCCGTAGATCTCCTCGATCTTCGAGTACTTCATCACGTTAAGGCACAGCAGGGAGATCTCCCCGCGCTCCTCGAGCAACGACTCGATCCGGGGGAAGAGCAGCGGCGCCGTGGGGAGCCCGGTGACCGGATCGAACAGCAGCCGCCTGAGATGCGGGTGCTTGGCCACCACGTCGTGCAGCTCGAGCCAGGGGCCGAGCAGGAACGACGAACCTGAGTGGGTGTCCGGCATGCGATCCTCGCTCCCTTATCCGTACGTCAATCTCAGTAGTGCCGCGCCGTTCGGGCCGAGCGGTACGCCAAAGGACCTGGCTCCCACGTCGGCCGCCTTGCCCCCTCGGACATCTGTCACGGAGGCTACCACACGTTCGGTGGTGAGCGTGGCAGTGCGCGGCGCCATATCGTGGCTGAGCACGCAGACCACATCGTCGCCGTCGCCCTGGAACTGCGCGATCTCTACGACCGGGTCGTCGCAGTCCACCACTGGCCCGCCGCCGGCGGCGCGCGCCACCGACCCGTATACCGTGCGCAGGAGACCCTTCACGGCCTCGGGCGCCGCCCATGGATCGCTCTGGGCGATCGCGCGCTCCAGCGGCGCCGCGAGGAACACGGCCCGGCCCTGTCCGTACTGGTTGACAGTGAGCAGCGGACTGCCCGTGGCATCCGTGGCCACCACCGTGGCGCTCCCGCCCCCCACGAGCGCGTAGTGCGGGAGGTCGAGGCGCGCATCGAACGCCGACAGTTCGCCCAGCAGTCCCGGCTGCGCGATGCGGCAGCTCACCACCTGCCGCACGCCATGATCGCCGAGGAAATCCACGCCGAATATCTCACGGAGCGCGGGATCCGCGTCACCGCCTCCGTACGACAGCACCACCGAACCGCCCGACTGCACGAAGGCCGCTAGAGCCTTCCACATTCCGGGCGAGAGCTTGCCCGCCGACGGGACGAACAGCGTCATGAAACCGTCCAGGTCGTCGCCCTCGCTCATGAGCGTCACCGGCAGGTGCGCCTCCTTGGCGGCGATGTACGACTGCAGACACGAGCGCGGGTCGTACAACCCCGCAAGCGAGGGAAGCGACTCGTACCGCTCGGCGGGCACCACCACCGCCGAACGTTCGGGCGCGAGCGCGTAGCGTCGCAGGTCGAGTCTCGCCACGGCGCGGATGAAGCGGCGGACCTCCTCGAGCACGGGTTTCGGCTCGCCGTCCGGACCGGTGACGCCCACGAGCGTCTCGTACGGATCGCGGAAGTACGGCTCGCGCTTCTCCGCCTCGAGGTCGCGCCATCGCCGCAGCACCACGCCCGCGCCGCGGTTCATCACCGTCGAGAACAGCGCGGTCCTCACGTACGCGGCCTCCTCGGCGACCGATCCGTCGAGGGAGTGGACGCCCACGCCGTCGGCCAGCACGGGGAGCGTGCGGTTGTTCGCGCGCAGCAGGAACGAGTCGAGATAGGTGGCGGGGCCGTACGTGAGCGGCCCTTCGGCCATGTAGGAGAGGTAGGGCGCCGTGACGCGGGAGAGCGCGTGCTCGAAGCCGTCGATCGTCTCGCGCGCATCCACCCCGGTCTCGCGTACGAGCGTCTCGGCGCCGACCCCCAGGATGACCTGCCGGGCGGTGTCCACCTCGCGGATCGCGTCCTTGAGCGTACGGGCCCACGCCTGGAGCCGCTCCTCGGTCTCGAATCCCGTGAAGAACGCCTCGTTCCCGAGCTCCCAGGCCCAGACGGCGGGGTCGGTTCGGAAATGGTTCACCACACGCTGCACGAGCGATATCTCTCGCTGGATCAGATAGTCGTCGGTCCGCGGGTCGCGCTTCTTCGCCCAGGGGACCTCGTTCATCTCGGCAAGACGATCGTCGGCGAAGAAGGTGACGATCGCCCGGAGGTCGTGCGCACGCGCGCCCTCCAGCACGGAGCCGAGCCTGTCCATCGCCTCGTCGTCGTACTGGCCTACCTGCGGCTCGAAGAGCTTCCACGACACGAACACGCGCACCAGGGAGAAGTGCGCCTCCGCCATCGCCGTGAAGTCGTCAGCGAGATCGCGGTCATACCAGTCGCTGAACGAGGCGCGCTCGGCATCGAGCGGGTAGAGGTCGACCCCTACCGGGAACAAGGGGTTCCGCACCGGGGCCGCGGCCGCCGGCGCGCCGCCTTCCGCGGCGCCGGGTCCGGATGGACTGCCGCTCACTGGTCGTCACCTCCCGCGACGTACTCGTCGTACAGCCGCCAGAAGAGCCCCTGGCGCTTGGTGTCGTAGTAGGCGGCGCGCCGGATCTCCCACGACGCCTCGGCGTGACGCCCCTCGGTGAGGTAGGCCGCCGCGAGTCCGAAACGGGCGCGGACGCACGCGGGGTCGAGACGTACGGCGAGGCGGTAGGCTTTGCCCGCCTGCTCGTAGCGCTGCAGGCCGAGCAGCGACTCGGCGAGAAGCACGTGGACGAGCGAGTGCGACGGCGCCTGCTTGGCCAGCGCGATGAAGACCCTCGCCGCATGCCGGCTGAGCCCGGTCCGTCGCGCATACACGACCCCGAGGCAGTACAGCGCCGTTGCGAGGTCGGGCTGCAGCGAGAGCGCCCGCACCGCGCAGGCCATCGCCTCGTTGGCCGCCTCCTGCTTGAGGTACGCGTACGCCGCAAGCGCCAGCGCCTCGGCGTCGTCGGGCTGCTCGTCGAGCGCGAGACGCACGAGATCGGCGGCGGTGAAGAAGTCGTCCGCCTTGAGCGCGAGCCCCGCCGCCCCCACCCGGGCGTCGCGGTTGGGCTTCACGCGAGCCGGATCCACCTGCACGACCGGGGCGTCCTTCAGTCCGAGGAGTGCGAAGAAGAGCTCGTCCTGGCTGGGATCGAGCTCGCCGGCCTGACGGAACAGCGGGAGGGCGAGCGCCATCCCCTCGCGCTTGAGGCTGTCGATGGCCAGGTTGTAGGTGGCCCGCGACTCCTTGGGGTCGAGGTCGAGGGCACGACGCCAACTCTCCACCGCCTCCTCTTCGAAGGCGGCCGCGGAGAACGCCTCGCCAAGCTGCACGTGAGCGGTCACCAGATCGGGCGCCACCTCGGCAAGCTCGTGCCAGACGAGGACGGACTGGTCCCACATGCCGCCCCGGCGATCGTACGCCAGGCCCAGCGCGAGGTATGCCGGCGAGCAATCGGGGTCCGCCTCGATCGCTGCGGTGGCCTCGGCAATGGCCTCGTCGTAGAAGTCGCCTTCGAGCATCAGATGCGCGAGCAGGGCGCGGACGCGCGGCTGGCCGTGGTCGATCGCAAGCGCCTCGTAGCACGCGGCCACAGCGGCGCCCACCTGGCCCTGGCGTGCGAGGGTCTCCGCCTGCTCCGCTGCGCTCGGCCGGCCTGCCATCATCCATCACCGCCGGTCGATGCAAGATCGCGGGCGACACGGTTCATGAGCCTGAGCGCGCTCTCGGCCCCGGTGACCACGCCGTTGGCGCCTGCGTCCCTGGCCAGTGCGGGATCTGCCGCGAACGGACCGCCGCCTACGAGAAGGACGACGCCGTCCACGCCCTCGGCTGTGAGCATGTCCCTGATGCTCGCCACCGAGCGCGCCGTGCGCATCGTCTCGGCGAACGCGATCACGATCCGCGCGCCGGTCTCTTGCACGCGCTCCACGAAGTCGGCGGGTCGGACATCGGCACCCAGGTCGTTGACGCGGTATCCGGCCTCCTTGAGCGTGGCGGCCACGATGGTCCGGGCGATCGAATGCATATCCCTGTGGACCGTGCCCACCACCGCCGTGACGCCGGTGTCGCGCTTTGCCGCCGGAGGCATCACGAACGAGCCGATCTGCTCGGCAACCACGGATGCCTGGGTGAACGCCATCTCGTCGATCGCGCCGGATGCCCAGGCGCCGCCGAGCATGCCCATAGCCGGGGCATACAGGGTGTCGAAGAGGGCGTCCTGGGCCACCCCGGACGACCGGACGCTCTCGACCACCTGGATGGCCGAGGCCGGATCCTGGTCGATGAACGCCTGATAGAGTCGTGCCGCTGCTTCCGCGGCCAACCGTCACCCTCCTGCCCGTGCGAGACGCCCCGCACCTGTCGGCCGCACTGACGTCCGGGTACGGTACCCGGACGGCGCGGCCGTCCTGCCGTCACTACAACGCGCACCACGCGCGTGCCCGTTTGGTAGCGGTGGTGGGATTCGAACCCACACGGCCTTACGGCCAGAGGCTTTTAAGGCCCCCTCCTGTACCAGTTCGGATACACCGCCGTCTCATCCGGCCCCGCCGTCATCGAACGGGTCCAGCATCATGCCGTAGAGGATATCGTGTTCGCTCACGAGCGTCGAAGAGAGCCCGGCGTACGCAAGCACCGACTGCAGCACGATCGCCCCCGCCACGATCACCCCCGCGCGGTCGGGCTCGAGCCCGGTGACGCCCCGCCGCTCGGCGAGCGTCATCCGTGCGAGGTGGTCGAGCGTGTCGAGCAGGGACGAGCCGCTGAGGCGATAGCCGTGCACGCGCTCGGGGTCGTACGGGTCGAGCTCGAGCTCGATCGCCGCAAGACTCGTGGCGGTGCCCGCCACCGACACCATCTCGGCGGGCCGCTCCCGCAACGCGCTGAAGAACGGACGGAGCTCGTCCGCCACCCACGCCGATGCGCGCTCCACCTCGTCACGCGCGGGCGGATCGCTCTCAAGGAACATCTCGGTGATCCGGCGGGAGCCCACGTCCACCGAGCGCACCGCTTCGATGGATGCATGCCGGCGTCCATCGGCCACCGACGTGGTCCCCAGCACGATCTCGGTGGAGCCGCCGCCCACGTCCACGACCATCACGCGTTCGTCACGGATGCCGTAGGTGGCGCCAAGGAAGGTGAGGTAGCCCTCGCGGCTGCCGCTGATGATCTGCGGACGGATCCCCGCGGCCTCCAGCCGCTCGAGGAACTCGTCGCTGTTACGGGCGTCACGCGATGCCGAGGTGGCCACGGCCACGATCCGTGCGGCGCCCAGCTCCCGCGCCTCGACCACGAACCCGGCAACGGCGTCGGCGACCCGCGTCATCCCCTCCGCGGACAGCACGCCGGTGCTCGACCAGCCCTCGCCGAGGTGTGTGATGCGCGACCGGCGCACGACCTCATGCACCTCGCCGTCCACGACATCGGCCACGAGCAGGCGTGCCGTGACCGTTCCGATGTCGATCGCCGCGCGTCGCTCCGCACCCATCATCCGGCCTCCTCACAACGACGGTCATCGCACTCCAGCGCGACATCCGCGAGCACACCCGCACCCACCGGGTCGTCGATGCCGGCGATGAACGCCGCCGCGTGCGCGTGAAGGCACTTCACTCCGCGGACATCGCGCTGCCCGGCGATCCCCACGCGCGCGAAGGGATCCGGGCCGCCCGCCTCGGCCGCACGCGCCGCCCGGTATGCCGCATCGGCCGCATCGAGCCGCTCCGCGAGGGCCTGATCCCGCGTCAGCGCATCGCGCCAGCGGGCCACCCCTCCACGCGACTCGATCGCAGATACGGCCCTGACCAGATGAGGGCACGTGAGGTAGTACAGCGTGGGGAACGGCGGATCGCCGTCGGGGGCCGTGGCGATCACCACCGGATAGGCGTACGAACAGCGCACCGCCACGCGCCAGGAGCCGCGCGGCGGTCGTCCAAGCTGCCATGCCACGGTGCGGGCGTCGTCGGCCATCAGAGACCGAACAGCGCGTCGAGCGCCTGCTGCCACAGCGGCGGTTCGGGCTCGCCGTCCACGAGCACGGTCGCCGACGTCTCACCCAGTGTCCCGCCGGTCACCACATACGCCTGCTCACCCGGCTTGACCATGCCGAGACTCTCACGTGCCGCTTGCTCCACGCCTTCGGGGGTCTTCAGCCGGTCGACCTGCTCCCGCAACGTCTCGTTCCGGGTCTTGAGGCCGTCGAGCTCGGCCTGCAGGGTCTGCAGCTCGCGCTCGTGCTGGTACTGGATACGGAGGACCGGGTAGACAGTCCACGCCGCGAGCACGATGGTGACCGAGAGGAGAGCGGGTGTGACCCACCGCGGCAGACGCGCGCGTCGTGTGGCCTTCTTGGCCCCGGTGGCGCCGGCCCGCTTAGGGGCCGCGGAGCCGCGCTTCTTGCTCCGGGTGGGCGCTTTCGAGGTGCGAGCGGACGCCGTGCGGCGACCCGACCCCCTGCGTGAGGTGGTCGTTCCGCTGCTCGTCGAGACCCGCTTCTGCGTTCGTGCTGTAGCCATGGGCACGCGATCCGTGGTGTGACAAGGCCGACGACTGTCCTGGTGGGGCGGACGCCCCTGTGTGGACCATCATAGCACCGCCGTCGGGTGTGGAGAAACCCTCTATCTCAACCTTAGGCTGATATGGAAGGGGCCCTGTCACACACCACAGACCTGGATGAAGTCGGTCGAACCGGTCACATGCACCGCGACGCCACCCGTGACCGCCACCATCTCCCCCGGCTGCGCCGCCCCCGCATCCCTGAGCGCCTGCACCGCAGCGGTCACCATGCCATCGGTCGAGTCGTAGGCGCCGATGACCAGCGGACGCACGCCCCACACCGGTGTGAGTCGCCTGGCGACGACGTCATCGGGCGTCGCTGCGACCACCGGTGTGTCCGGACGATGGGCCGCTACCTTGCGCGCCGTGGCGCCCGACTGGGTCACGGTCACGATCGCCGCAAGATCGAGGCTCCCGGCGAGATCGCACACGGCGCCGCTCACCGCGGCAGCCACGTCGGTAGCTCGCCGCCCGGGACGTACCGTCTCACGCACGCCAGCGCCCTCGGCTGCGCGCACGATCCGGTCCATCGTGGCGAGCACGTGCACGGGGTGGTCGCCGATCGCCGTCTCCCCGGAGAGCATCACAGCATCGACACTGTCGAATATGGCGTTGGCCACATCGGACGCCTCCGCCCGCGTGGGGCGCATGGCCGAGGTCATCGACTCGAGCATCTGGGTGGCCACGATCACGGGTGTTCCGGTGCGATGACACTCGGCCACGATGCGGCGCTGCGCCACAGGCACCGCCTCGGGCGAGGTCTCCACGCCCAGGTCGCCGCGCGCGACCATCACGATGTCGGCCGTGTCCACGATGCGCTCGAGGTCGTCGAGCGCCTCATGCTTCTCGATCTTGGCGACGATCGGCACCGCCCGGTCACCCATCGCCTCCCGCAGCCGGACGACATCCTCGGCACACCGCACGAACGACTGCGCCACCAGGTCCACACCCATGTCGAGCGCCCAGGCCAGGTCGTCGAGGTCGCGTTGCGTCATCCCCTCCACGTTCAACCGCACTCCGGGGACGTTCACACCCTTGCGGCTCGAGACAGGCCCGCCGCTCACCACCACGGTATGCACCTCGCCCGGCGCGGTAGCGGTCACGCGAAGCTCGATCCGGCCATCGTCGATCAGGATGCGGTCGCCAGGCGTCACGTCATCGGCAAGCCCTGCATGGGTGACAACGGCGCCGGAGCGATCCCCGGCGCCTCCGGCCGCGCGCAGCACGAACGGTTCGCCCTCGGCCAGCAGCGTACCCGTGGCCACCTCGCCCAGACGCAGCTTCGCGCCACCCAGGTCGAGCATGACCCCCACGTGACGGCCGGATGCCTTCGCGGCGGTCCGGATCGCGTGCAGTTGACGTTCCAGCACGGCGCACGAGGCATGGGCCGTGTTGAGCCGCGCCACGTCGATGCCGGCGTCCACAAGCCCCTGAAGCGCGTCGGCGTCATCCGATGACGGCCCCAGCGTGGCTATGATCTTCGTCCGACGCATGGCACCTGCCTGCCTATGCCATGCCAGCTGCCCGACTCAGGGCGCCGGCACGGCCTCGCGCTAGCGGTCTATGTTCGTGAACGCGCCCAGCCCGGGATACGTGGCCGAGCAGCCGAGCTCTTCCTCGATACGCAGCAGCTGGTTGTACTTGGCAACGCGATCGCTCCGCGCGGGCGCTCCGGTCTTGATCTGACCAGCGTTGACCGCCACCGCCACGTCGGCGATCGTCGTGTCCTCCGTCTCGCCGGAACGGTGTGAGATCACGGTGGTGTAGCCCGCACGATGCGCCATCTGGATCGCCTCGAGCGTCTCGGTGAGCGAGCCGATCTGGTTGAGCTTGATCAGGATGGAGTTCGCTGCGCCCATCTCGATACCGCGAGCGAGACGCTCGGTATTGGTGACGAAGAGGTCGTCGCCCACGAGCTGCACGCGGTCGCCCAGACGGTCCGTCAGGAGCTTCCAGCCGTCCCAGTCCTCCTCGGCCATGCCATCCTCGATCGAGATGATCGGGTACCGATCCACGAGATCGGCCCAGAACTCCACCATCTCCGCGCTGGTGAGCTCGCGGCCCTCTCCGGAGAGCACATAGACGCCGCGATCCGCGTCGTAGAACTCGGTGGAGGCAGGGTCGAGCGCGAACATGATCTGCTCGCCCAGGCTGTAACCGGCCGTCGTGACGGCCTCGGAGATCACCCGGAGCGCCTCCTCGTTGCTGCCCAGGTTCGGCGCGAAGCCGCCTTCGTCCCCCACCCCGGTGGCGAGTCCGTGGTCGTGCAGCACCTTCTTGAGGGTGTGGTAGATCTCGGCGCACATGCGCAGGCCCTCGGCGAAACTGCCGGCGCCCACGGGCATCACCATGAACTCCTGCAGGTCGACGTTGTTGTCGGCGTGCGCGCCGCCATTGAGGATGTTCATCATCGGGACCGGGATGGCCGCTGCGTTGCACCCGCCGATGTACGAGTAGAGCGTGAGCTCGCAGCTCTGCGCAGCCGCCTTGGCCACGGCGAGCGAGACACCCAGGATCGCGTTGGCGCCGAGCGAGCCCTTGTTGGGGGCACCGTCGAGGTCGAGCAGCGCCGCATCCACCGCGCGTTGGTCCGTTGCCTCCACGCCCAGCAGCGCCGGAGCGATGATCTCGTTCACGTTCGTCACAGCAGTGAGCACGCCCTTGCCCAGATAGCGGGCCGAATCCCCGTCGCGGAGCTCGACGGCCTCGAAGGCGCCCGTGGAGGCGCCGCTTGGCACCGCGGCCCTGCCCCAACTGCCGTCGTCGAGGACCACTTCCACCTCGACGGTCGGGTTGCCCCGGGAGTCGAGGACTTCCCGTGCCATGATGTCCGTGATGAAGCTCATTCCCGCTCCTCCGTCTCGTTCGGCCGCGCTGCCCGGGCCCGCACCACCGCAGGGCGCCCATCGCCCGGCAGAGCGGTCACACCGCTACTGACCAGAACCTTCCCCAGTACGCTCGGCGCGCTTCGCGCCCTCCCACAGTCCGTCCCACTCGTCCGCCGTGAGCCCGTCGAGAGGCCGTCCCGCCTCCGAGGAGGCGCGCTCCATATCCTCGAACCGCGCCGTGAACTTCTCGCACGTGCGACGGAGCGCAGTCTCCGCGTCGATGCCCATCTTCCGCGCGACGTTCACCACCGTGAACAGCAGGTCGCCAAGCTCCTCCTCGGCCTCGGCCGAGCCCGCCTGCGTGGCCTTCAGCTCATCGATCTCCTCGTGCACCTTGGCCCACACGCCATCGATGTCGTCCCACTCGAAGCCCGCGGCGGCGGCCCGCCGGGAGATCTTCTGCGCACGCATGAGGGAGGGGAACGACGCGGGCACCTCGCCGAGGACACCGCGCGCGGGCTTCTCCCCGCGCTTGATGGCGTCCCAGTTGCGCGTCACTTCCTCGGCGGTCTCCACGTTCACCTCGCCGAAGACATGCGGGTGCCGCCGGCGGATCTTGGTGACGATCGAAGCGATGACATCGTCGATCGTGAAGGAGCCGTCGTCGGCGCCTATCTGCGCGTTCAGCACCACCTGGAGCAACACATCGCCGAGCTCGTCAGCGAGCGCGTCGGGGTCGGCCGCCTCGATGGCCGCGACCGCCTCGTACGCCTCCTCGATCATGTGCGGCGCCAGTGATGCATGGGTCTGCTCGCGGTCCCACGGGCATCCGTCAGGACCCCTGAGCACGGCGATGATACGCACCAGCTCCTGGAAGCCCCCGGGGGCCTCTATCCGGCTCGGGGAGACGTACAGCGCGCTGCCTCTCGGCACGCCTGACAGGGATGCGATCTCGTCCAGCGTCGTCCTCGTGAGCTCGAACCCGCCGCCCTCGAGCCCGCTGGCCACCACCACCGTATGTTCGGCAGCATAGAAGCCGCGCAGGTACGACGCCGCCGACCGTGCCTCGAGCGCATTGTCCACACCGGTGATGATCAGGTGTGTGTCGCGCCGCAGGTCGAGCCCGGACACCGCGCCGGCGTCCACGATCTCGAGGTCTGCCGTCATGTCCACGTCGAGTGCGAGCACGAGCACCTGGAGCGGCGAGGCCACGGGGAAGACATCCACGCTGCCGCGCCCGCGCGCAAGCACCGCCGAGATGAGCCCTTCGCGCACCAACGGGTAGGCTCCCGCCACGAAGGCCACGTCTCCTGTTGCGGCGCAACGCAGGAGCGCCTCGACCACGTCGGTGGTCGAGGCGCGCTCCGTGAGTCCGAGTTCGGCGAGGGACACCGCGGGTATCCCAAGCGATCCGAGAGCCGCTGCGGGCGCTCCGGTCGCGGATGGGACGACCACCGTGTCGGCGTCACGCAACCGCGCGACCGCACGCACGTCGGGCATGCCTTCGGCGTCGGGCTCGAGCCCGACGATGGCTATCGTCCCCAAGACCGCCCCCTCCCGGACGACCGCTACTCGCTCGGTGCGAGACTCTCGTCGAGGTACTCGATGTCGGCGTCCGCACGCAGCTGAGCCACGTACTGCTGCAGCGCGATCTCCGAGCCGCCCGCAGCGAGCATGGCCTGCAGGTCCGCGGGCGCTTCGCTGATCTCGCTACCCTCGGCGGCCTCGGCCACCTTCAGGATGATGTGCCACCCGAACTGCGACTGGACCGGCTCGCTGATCTCTCCCACCTCGAGCGCGTCAGCGGCAGAGGCGAACTCCGCCACGTAGTCGCTGGTGGGCGCCCACCCGAGGTTGCCGCCATCGATGGCGCTCGCGGTATCCGAGGAGTTCTCCGATGCGAGAGCCGCGAAGTCCTCGCCGTCGGTGGCGCGATCGTAGAGCTCATTCGCCAGGGCCTCGTCCGACACGAGGATGTGCGAGAGCTGCGAGTAGGTCTGCGGAACGACCGTGACGCTCGTTTCCGAGGCGGCCTTCTCCTGGATGAACTCGTTCGCCAGCTGGTCGCGGACGCTCTTGCGGACGTCCTCGACCGTGAGCCCGGCAGCGGTGATCTGCTCCTCGATCGTGGCCTCGTCGGCCCCGCCCATGAGCTGCGACAGGCGCTCGGTCACGGCTTCCTCGCTCAGATCGGCGCCGAGCTCCTCGGCCTCCTGGGTGATCAGAGCCGAGTCGATCATCATCTCGAGCAGCTGCTTCTTGTATGCAAGCGCGGTCTCATCGTCGAGCTGCCCCCCCGACTGGGCGAGGATCTGCTCATAGATGGTGTCGAACTCGGCACGGGTGATCTCCTCGCCATTGACGCGCGCTACGGCGTCGGTGGACGAGCAGCCGGCCACCGCGCCGATGAGAACGGTGGCGAGCAGAAGAGCGGCGATGCCGCGGATGGTTCGCACGATGATGCCTTTCCCTAGGGTTCGTGATGGCCGCTGTCAGGGCCGTGGACTGCGGAGAGTATAGCACCCAACGCGCGCAGAGCCGCGGCTGCGGGCGGTTCTCCCGGCATCTCCACAAAATGAACAGAACGAGAGCGCGCGACGTACACCGCACCGTCCCCGGCGAGTACCCCTCGCTCCTGGTCCGAGAGCGAGACCGGTGTGATCGTGACACGGTGTCGCGCGAGCGACACGTTGGTGACGCCGAGCTCGGCCGCGGTCGCCTTGATGCGGGCGATGGCGAGCAGCTCGCGCGCCGGCCCGGCGAGCGGCCCGTACCGCTCCTCGATCTCGGCGCCGAGCGACTCGACCGCCTCGGGCGTGGTGGCGGCGGCGATGCGCCGGTACAGCAGCACACGCTCGTCGGTCTCGGGCACGTACTCCTCCGGCAGGAACGCTGCCACGGGCAGATCCACGCGGACCTCCGGATGCGCCGGCAACGGCTCCCCGCGGATCTCCGAGACAGCCTCGCGGAGCATCTGCGCGTACAGGTCGAAGCCCACCGCGCTCACGCTGCCGCTCTGCTCGGCGCCCAGGAGGCTGCCTGCGCCGCGGATCTCAAGGTCGCGCATCGCGACCTTGATGCCGCTCCCCAGCTCGCTGTGCTCCTGGATCGCGGTGAGGCGCTCGTACGCCTGGTCGGTGAGCATCTGCGAGCGCGGGAACAGGAAGTACGCGTACGCGCGCACGTGCGAACGGCCCACGCGTCCCTTGAGCTGGTACAGCTGGGCCAGGCCGAGGCGATGGCTGTCGTCGATGATCAGCGTGTTCGTGTGCGGGTTGTCGATGCCCGACTCCACGATCGTCGTGGCGACCAGCACGTCGATCTCGCCGGCGGCGAAGCTCTCCATCACACGCTCGAGTTGGTGCTCGGACATCTGGCCGTGCCCCACGCCCACGCGCGCCTCGGGGACGGCCGCCTGCACGCGCTCCACCACACGCTCGATCCCGCGCACGCGGTTGGAGATGTAGTACACCTGGCCGCCGCGCTGGAGCTCGGTGCGGATGGCCGAGGACACGACCTCCTCGTCGTACTCACCCACATGGACCTTCACCGGGAACCGGTCGGCCGGAGGCGTGTCGATCACGGAGAAGTCGCGTACACCCGAGAGCGACATCTGCAGCGTGCGCGGGATGGGCGTCGCAGTGAGCGTGAGCACGTCCACCTGCTCGCGCAGGTTCTTCAGGTGCTCCTTGTGCTCAACACCAAAGCGCTGCTCCTCGTCCACGATGACCAGGCCGAGATCCCTGGGTACGACATCCTTGCTGAGCAACCGGTGGGTGCCGATGAGGATATCCACCGTACCGGAGGCGAATCCTTCGAGCGCCTGGGCCTGCTGCGCCTTGCTGCGGAAACGGGACAGCACCTCCACCTGCACCGGGTACGGCTCGAACCGCTCGGAGAACGTGGTGTGGTGCTGCTGCGCCAGGATCGTCGTGGGGCACAGCACCATCACCTGCTTGCCCGCCTGCGCCGCCTTGAACGCCGCGCGGATCGCGACCTCCGTCTTGCCATAGCCCACGTCGCCGCAGACCAGACGGTCCATCGGCCGGTCGCTCTCCATGTCCGCCTTCACATCGGCGATGGCGGCGAACTGGTCGGGCGTCTCCTCGAACGGGAAGGCCGCTTCCATCTCCCGCTGCCAGGGCGTGTCCGGCCCGTACTCGAAGCCGGTCACCGCCGCGCGCCTCGTGTAGAGGTCCACCAGGTCGAACGCCAGCTTCCGCGCCTGCTTCCGGGCCTTGCCCGTGGCCTTGGACCAGTCGGCGGTGTTCAGCCGCGTGACCCGCGGCGCCGAGCCCTCGGGACCAACATAGCGGGTCACGCGGTCGAGCTGCTCCACCGGCACGTAGAGCTTGTCGCCCTTGGCGTACTCGAGGAGCAGGTAGTCGCGCTGGGAGCCCAGCACCGACTGACGCACGATGTCCTTGAAGAGCGCGATGCCGTGCACCTCGTGCACGACGTAGTCTCCCGGACCGAATGCGAAGGTGAGCTTCGTGGGGTCGGCCGCCTGTCGCTTACGCTCGGCCGCCCGCGGGAACACATCGTCGATCGAGATCACCGCCAGGCGTGCAGCGGGCACCACGTATCCCGACGGCACGTCCGCCACGGCGAGAGATACGACGCCGTGCGGCAACTCGTCCGGCGACCCGCCGAGTTCCGCCACCGACATCCCGGCGCCCACGAGCGCGGCCGACAGACGCTCCCGGCCCTGCCTGTCCCGCACGCAGGCGACCACCCGGTAGCCCGTGTCGAGCAGCGCGCGCAGGCCCGCGGCGAACGACTCCTCACGCCGTCCCACCTGCGGACGGCGTACTACCACTTCGCCGTCCGCGGCGCCCCCCGCGCGGAGGACCGACAGGAAAGTGAGACGCTGATGACCGCCCAGGTCGATGTCCGCCGGCTTGAGGAACAGGCCGTCGAGCACACGGCCCACCGCGTCGGCCCGGGCCTCCATGTCGCCCCGCGCACGCACCAGGTCATCGAAGATCGCGCGCGGCTCGGCCACCACCACGAGCGTACCCGGCGAGACGTAGTCGAGGACTGAGCCGGTCGACTTGTAAAGGCACGGCAGATACTGCTCGATGCCGTTGAAGGTCTGTCCCTGCTCGATGAGCTCCAGGTCGTGTGCAAGCTGCTCGTTGGAGCGCGCGGCCTGTCCGAACGCGCGTCGCGCGTTCCCGCCGGCACGGGTGCCGGGAGCCACCTCGCGGCACGGGAACACCTCCACGGGCCCGGAGTCGCCGATGTGCTGCTGCGTGGATGGGACGTAGCGGCGCAGGGTCTCGATCTCATCGCCGAAGAGCTCGGCGCGCACGGGGTGTGAGGAATCCGAGCCGAACACGTCGAGCGTGCCCCCTCGGACAGCGAACTGCCCGCGTTCTTCGGCCGTGTCGACGCGCTCGTACCCCATACGCACGAGCCGGTCCACGGTCGCGCCGAGGTCCACGGTCGTGCCTGCGGCCAGCCCTATCGGCTCGTATACGTGCGAGCCCTGCGGCGGAAGCGCCCGCAGGAGCGACCTGCCGCTCGCCACCACAACGACCCGCCGGCCCTTGTCGAGCGAGAAGAGCGCCCGAGCCCGCGCGCCCACCGCCTCCAGATCAGGGGCCGTCCGGTCCCAGGGGGTGTCGGACCGCTCGGGGAAATGGAGTACGCGATCGTGCCCGATGTAGGTGGCGATCTGTCTCGCGAACCGCGCCGCGGCGTCTTCACCGGGCACCACCACCAGGATCGGCCCGCTCCGCGCCGCAGCTGCCGCCGCGGTGAGCACAGGACGCGCCAGACCGGGCGCGGCCAGCGTGGCGTCCTCACCTTCGCCGAGCCGCTCGAGCGCACGAGAGAGCACCGGCTCCGAGCCGAGCGACGGCGCGAGCACCGTGTAGAAGGATGTCACCGGCATGCTCCACACTCCAGACAACACGAATGACCCGCATCCGGCGTACCGGGGCGGGCAGCGGGTGCGAGTGTACGGCGCACCGGTTGCCCGGTCAATCGCGGCATCGCCCTGCCGCCCGGCACCGCCGGTCAGGTACCATGTACACGAGCACCCGCTGCACGTGGAGGACCGATGACGACCAAGACCCGCGCCGCCGAGATCGATGCCCTGCTCAAGGAGCTCTATCCCCGCGCGGAGATCGCCCTGCGGTTCGAGAGCGACTTCCAGCTGCTCGTGGCGGTGATCCTCTCGGCACAGACGACCGATGTGAGCGTCAACAAGGTCACGCCGGTGCTCTTCGATCGGTTCCCCGACGCGCGTGCGCTCGCGGGCGCTGACCCCGCCGAGGTGGAGGAGATCGTGCACCCCACCGGCTTCTTCCGGAACAAGACGAAGAACATCATCGGCGCCGCACAGCGTATCGTGGCCGAGTACGACGGGCGCGTGCCCGACACCATGGAAGACCTCCTCACCCTCCCGGGCGTGGCGCGCAAGACCGCCAACATCGTGCTGTACAACGCCTTCGGCAAGGCCGAGGGGATCGCGGTCGACACGCACGTGTTCAGGCTGGCGCACCGACTCGGTTACTCATCGGAGAAGGACGCGAACAAGGTGGAGCGCGACCTCATGGCGCTCTTCCCCCGCGAAGAGTGGGGAGCGCTCACATACCGGCTCATCGAACACGGGCGCGCGATCTGCGACGCCAAGCGGCCGATCTGCGGTCAGTGCGCGCTTGCCGACCTGTGCCCGAGCGCCTTCACCGTGAACGGGTGGCGCGAGCAGGCCTGAGCCGGGCCGTCCATCCGGGCGCTCTCGGGCGGCCGACGCGCGGGATCACACGAGGATCAGCGCAAGGAACGCCGCGAGGAAGACCGACGGCAGCATGTTCCCCACAGGAAGCCGCTTGATCTGCGCGAGGTCCAGGCCGATGGCGAGGATCAGCGCGCCTCCCACCGCCTCGATCGAAGCCACCACCGCGGGCGTGATGTACGGCTCCACACCCGTGGCAGCCAGGACGATACCGCCCTGGATGAGGAGGATGGGGATGACCGAGAGCCCGACCCCCGCGCCAAGCGTGGTTGCGAGCGCCATCGAGGCGATCCCGTCCAGCAGCGCCTTGAGGTAGAGGAGCGACGGGTCGCCGAGCCCGTCCTGAAGCGAGCCAAGCACCGTCATCGCGCCCACGCAGAAGAGCAGGCTCGCCGCAACGAAACCCTCCACCAGCGTGTGCCCCTTCTCCCCCGGCTGGTCGACCTTGCCCGGCGCGAGCATCGGCGCGCGGTACGCCTTCTCCTGAAGCCACAGACCGAAACGCTCGAGGTAGTGCTCGATGCGCATCGCCTCGCCGGTGATCGAACCAACCACGAGCGCGCCCACGAGCACAAGTGCCGAGTAGTCTCCGATGGCCGTCGCCCCCAGATCACCAAGCCCGCCCAGCGCCATCGCGACACCGATGACGATGACGGCGAGTCCGATCCCCGAGTAGGCGATCGCACGGAACCGCTCGGAGATGAGGCGGCCGAACACGAGCCCGATCGCGGTACCCACGAGCACCGCGATGATGTTGACCGCAACCCCGATACCCGGCATCGCTCACTCCCCGTCCTTCAGCCAGAGGTCCTTCAGTTCGCGCGTTATCTCGTTCGCTCCTGCCGGCAGCCCGACGGTGGACGCCGGATACCGGCCGCCGCGGCGTCTCCGCCCGCGCACGCCCTCGAAACACGTGGCCGAGGGAACGACGACCGCTCCCGTGCCCTCCACCCGACGCGCGAGCCCTCCGTCGGAGGTCACCACCGTGACGCCGCCACCCGCGGCGAGTCGCGCGATGAGGTCGTCGGCGCTCTCCGGACTGCGCGCGTACCGCACCTCCACCGCTCCACGCCCGGCGCCGCTGCCGCCTCCGGCGACGCCGTCGAAGACAACGGCCACCTCGCCGTCACCCAGCAGTTCACGCCGACGGGCGGCCAGACGCGCTACGAGAGCCTCGCGCTGCTCCTCGAGCGCGAGATCCTTCGTGGCGGGGTCGCTCCGCGTCACATTGTAGCCGTCAACCAGGAATCGCATGCGGCAATGCTACACCCAATGACCGCATCGGGCCGCACCGGTTGACTCGGCGCGGACACCGTGTGGTACGAACCATGATGAGGATCCCCGATGTGAGGAGGCGTTGTGGCCGACCAGGTCGTGCTCGAAGCAGGCATGCCCGCGCCGGAGATCGACGCGATGGCCACCGGTGGTGACCGGTTCAGGCTCTCGGATCACCGGGGCGAGTGGGTGGTGGTGTATTTCTACCCGCGCGCGAACACCCCGGGTTGAACGCATGAAGCCAAGGACTTCCAGGAGCATCGCGATGAGCTGGAGTCCTTGAACGCCCTGGTCGTGGGCGTCTCAGCCGACAAACCCGAGATCCAGCAGAAGTTCATCGACAAGTTCGACCTGACGTTCCCGATGATCTCCGACAAGGACAAGACCATCATCGACGCATACGGCGCCCGCGAGGTGCTGGGTGTCGCAGCCAAACGCCGCACGTTCCTGATCGACCCCGAGGGCGTGATAGCTCGCGCATGGCACAAGGTCAAGCTCGAGGGTCACGCCGACGATGTGGTGGCCACGATACGGGAGACCTCTTCCCACTGACGGCCTCGCGGCACGATCGAGACAGCTACGCCCCCACGCCGGCGCACGCCTCGGCCACTGCCGCGGCGAACCGCTCGACGTCCTCTGTCGTGGTGTCCCAGCTCGTGACCCAGCGGACTTCGTCGGCGCGCTCGTCCCAAACGTAGAAGTCGTGCTTCTCGGCCAACGGGCCTATGACCTCCCGGGGCAAGATGGCGAACACCTCGTTGGCGTCAACCGCCTGCGTGATGCGCACGCCGGGGACGGTGCGTACGCGGTCGGCGAGCAGCGCCGCCATCGCGTTGGCGTTCTCGGCGTTGCGCCGCCAGAGTCCGTCTTCGAGCAAGGCCACGTACTGCGCCGAGACGTAGCGCATCTTGGAGGCCAGTTGCGCGCTTTGCTTGCGCACGTACTTGAAACCGTCCGCGAGCGCGGGGTCGAAGAACACGACCGACTCGGCCAACACCGCCCCGTTCTTGGTGGCGCCGAACGACAGGACGTCGGCCCCCGCACACGCCTCTCCCAGCGAGCAGCCGAGCGCCGCCGCAGCGTTTGACAGCCGCGCGCCGTCAACGTGCAGCCGCAGACCGTGGGAACGTGCGGTCTCGGCGATCGCCCGGAGCTCGTCGGGGCGATACACCGTGCCGTACTCGGTGGACTGCGTGATCGATACCACCGCGGGCTGGCTGGTGTGCTCGAAGCCGACGCCGGTGATCGAACCCTCGATGAGCGCGGGGGTGAGCTTGCCGTCGGGCGTGTCCACGGCAAGGAGCTTGCCTCCCGTGAACCGCTCGGGGGCGCCGCATTCGTCGGTGTTGATATGCGCGGATGCGGGGCAGATGACCGCTTCGTATGACCTGATCAGCGCCTGCAACGCCGTGCTGTTGGCGCCGGTGCCGTTGAACACGAAGAACGTCTCCACCTGCGACCCGAACTCCCGCCGCATGAGTTCGTGCGCCCGCTCGGTCCACGGGTCCGCGCCATACGCATGGACATGCCCGGCGTTGGCCTCGGACATCGCCGCCATCACCAACGGATGGGCGCCGGACGCGTTGTCGCTGGCGAAACCGCGGACCACCTGTGTCATGAAGGCCGCTCCTCCCGGCGCCGCATGCGCCACATCACCACATATGCGATCACCAGCCCGGCGAGCCCGGGAACGATCTTCCACCACGCCACCGGGTGCTCCCGGGGGGTTCCGGCGGTGAGGACCGTGACGCTCTCCCCGTGGATGTCCAGGTCGCCGCCATGCTGGTCACACGCCTCGTTGAGCACGCCGACGATCTCCACCATGTCGCCGTCCTGCTCCCAATCGCCGAAGGCGGTCACCTTGTCAGCCTCGGCCTTGGGAAGCCATACGCCAACGGCGATCCCCTCGGAGAGCACGTTCAGCCAGACGTGGCCGTCCCCTCCGCGCAACTGCTCGCTCACCACCTCGCCGGAGAACCGCACCCGCTCTCCGTCCAGGCCGCTTTCCATGGACACGAGATCGGAGATGGAGACCGTTGCTGGTTCGGAGGCGTGCGCAAGGCCGGGAAAGGCGCACGTCACAAGGAGCAGCATCGCCATGACGCACATACGCCTCATGCGCTGCGCCTCCTGTCCCGGATCGCCGCGATGGCGCTCGCCACCAGTGTGAAGAGCGCCAGGAACTCGAGCCGGCCGGCCCACATCTGCACGATATACACGAGCTTCAGCCCAACGGGCATCGCAGGGCTCGTCACGCCCGTGGAGAGCCCCACGTTCGCCGTGGCCGAGATGGATTCGAACAACGCCTCGGCTGGCGCATAGCCGTACATCATCCCGATGATGCCCCCGGTGATGTATGTGAACGTGTACAGCAACGTGATGAGGAACGCGCTCGAGAGGATCTCGGCGTTAATGGGCGCCTTGGAGAAGTGGTGGTAGGAGCCGCTGATCATCGCGCTCTGCGGCGCCAACGACTGCCGCACGCGCCAGATGAGCCCCTTGACCGTGACGCCGATGCGGAACGCCTTGATGCCGCCCGCCGTGGATGAGGCCATGCCGCCGAAGGCCATCGCCAGCAGGATCGCCACGAACGCAAGATCGCCGAAGCCGTTCGTCCACTGGGCGGCATACAGGCTCTGCTGCCCGGTGCCGCTGCTCGCCGAGAGGAGATGATAGATGCCCTTGCGCACGATCTCTCCGGACTCCGAGTAGAGAGAGGTGCTCGCAAGCCCCAGGCCGACGAGCATGCTGAACACCAGCGTGTTGATCGCCATCGTGCGGGCCTCGATGTTCTTGAACATCTCCATCCGCTCGCCACGCCAGATGTGCGCATGCAGGTTGAAGTTGAACGTGCCCGCGATCATGAGGATCACTGTGATCGCCTCGTACACGGCGCTGTGGTAGTAGAGCGAGTTCTGCGACTGCGGCCCGAAACCGCCGGTGTCCCAGCACGCCGCCGTGTTGCAGAACGCGTGGAGCACGCTGCGGGCGGGCTCCATGCCCGAGACGAGGTTCACGATCGTGAGCGAGACGATGCCGAGCGCCACGTACACCGCGGTGACGAGCCAGATGAACCGCGCGGTGTGAAGCACGTTGGGCATGATGCGCTCGTCCCGGCCCTCGGCCATGTACAGCGACATTGCGCCGCCACCGCGCACGCCGAGGGCGACGGTAAGCGCGGCCACCACGATCCCCTGACCTCCCATGAGCTGCATCAGATGGCGCCACACGTTGTGGGCGTTGGCAAGATGGTCGAGGTCCTGCACCAGCACCAAGCCGCTCGTGGTGATCCCCGACATCGCCTCGAAGCAGGCGTCGAGATAGCTGCCCCAGTGGCCGGAAAGCGCCAGCGGCACCGCCCCGGCAAGGGACGCCGCGAGCCACGCCAGCGCGGTGATCAGGAGCGCATCGCGCCTGTTGATCGGTGCGCCGCGCGGAGCCGCCTGCGCGAGCAGGGCGCCCACAGCCGCCGTCACGCCGGCGCCACAGAGGTAGTCGAGCGCAGGGTCCCACTCGGCCGAGAAGACCGCCACCAAGAACGGGATGACCATCATCGCCGCAAGGGCGAGCACCAGCATGCCGGTGTAATGGAGGATGGCGCGCATGTTGCGCCGTTCGAGGGCGACCCACATGGCGGGATCAGACCAGCCTGGCGAAGAGGAGGGCGACGAGCGACGACGCGACCACCACCAGTGTGTAGGCGGCTATCTCGGCCAGCAGCCCCGCTGGCCACTGCCGGAAGACCCCACGAGAACGCATCTCCACCCGATGTCGCCTCCCCGGCCCTGTCAGCGGGCCGTCAGATATGGACTCCTGCATTGTGCCACATGCTGGTGGCCGGGCAAGGGTCCGCACCGTTCCATCCGCACATGCTAGTCTGTACCACGCAGAGAGAAGGGGGCTCGACATGGGACTCTTGTCCAGGAAGACGCCGATCGCAACGGTGCGCGTGGCGTTCCTCGACGGCGACACGGCGCAGGTGGAAGCGTGGTCGGACGGCTCGGACAGGCAGGAGCAGAGCTACAACGCCATCCTGCTCTTCCTCATGCACTACGCCCGGATACTCTTCTTCCTCAGCTTCCGCGACACGGCGGACCAGCTGGTGGAGTGGATGGATGAGGCCGTCCGTGACATCGCGGGCTCCGACGGCGAGAAGGTACATCTGACCCGGGGCATGGACATCGTCGCCGAGGCTTCCACCGAGCCACGCGCGGTATGGACCGGAACGCTCTCAGTCCTCAAGCCGGGAGAGTACCGCTGCGCCAACGAGAAGCCGGCGGATCCCGAGGACGAGGACGCGCAGCATGCGGTGCTGCTCCACCTGCAGCACCTCATCGACACGCTCCCCGAGCTGGAGCGCGCCTATCTCGCCCTTGGCATCACCGGCATGCACCGGTACTACCGCGACGTCCAGCACTGGCACACGAGCAAGTCGCTCCACCCGGCGCCCGCCGCCGGCCTGGACTACGCGCGCTCAGTGCTCGAGCGCGGTCAGTGACACTGCCGGGCACAGCGTCTCAGGCCGGCTCGAGACTCGAGATGCGGTAGCCGATCTCCGTGGGGACCACGTAGTAGCTCCAGCTCTCGGTGTTGCCGTACCACGTCTCGCTGGTGGTCACCCACACGGTGCCATCCGACTGCTCCTCCACCGCAAGCACCTCGAACGCCGTGAGCTCCCCGTTGGAGTAGGAGGCGCTCGCCGGATCGAGGCTGAACGGCTCCACGGTGAAGCCGTGGGCGTCCTCGGCGCGATCCTGCTGTACGGCCGTGAGGAACTCGAGCACGATGAACGCGGCCTCATCGCCAGCAGACATCGGCACATCGCCGCCGAACTCCAGAGGAGCCGCGCCGGTCACGGTCCACGAACCGTCGGGGCCACGCTGAACGGTTATCTCCGAGACCCACTCGCTGTTGGGCGGCCCTGCCCAGTAGGTGATCGTGTCGCCGTCCTCATCGTAGATCTGGTAGACCCAGTCGCCCGCGTCGTCCTCGGCCAGTGCGGCGGCCACGGCTTCATCGGCGGTGGCATAGCCGGACGGCGCTGCCGCACCACCCGCGTCCGCTTCGGTTTCTTCCCCTGTGGCCTCCTCGACGACGGGTTGCTCGATCGACGCCTCCAGGTCCTGTATGGCGTCATCGGCGAGGTTGCGCGCGATGAGGATGCCGCCGACCACAAGCCCGATGAGCACCACCACGACCGCTGCGACGATGCCGATGACGAGTCCGGTCTTCTTCTTCGGCGGTGGCGGCGGCTGGACGTACCCGGGCTGCGCATAGCCCGGCTGTCCCTGTGCCGGCGGCATGACCTGCGTGGGCTGCTGGTAGGGCGCCTGCTGCTGGTCGTAAGCGGCCTTCTGCCGCTCGTACTCCGCCTGCTTGGCCCGATATTCGGCCATCTGCCGCTCGTACTCCGCCTGCGCCTGGTCCACTGCGGCCCCGGCGGGCGCCGCGGCGGCTGGAGGCGTCATCGGCGCTGTAGGCTGTTCCGTCCCGGCGGGCGCCCCCTGCGGTATCGCGGCGCCGCACGACCCGCAGAACGCAGCGCCGTCACGGACCTCGGTCTGGCAATTCGGACACCGCATGTCGGCCCCCTTCACATCCGCCTCGCTTCGACGAGCACGCGACCGCACGGCGGCGGTGCACCGATATCGTAGCATCGAAGGGGCTTCCGCCCTACGTATGATGCACACCCGGCAGGCGCGAAGCCGATGACGCGCTCAGGCGACGGCAGCACCCAGGTCGAGCCGTGGCTGCTCGATACCGCCGGGAGCCGAGGTTCGACGAAGCGCGACGATCGCGATGTCGTCGGCGAGGTGGCCATCGGCGAAGCTGAAGGCCTTGAGGAACAGCGACTCCGGGATGTGCTCGGCGCTCTCGTCGGCATGCTCGTGGACCGCCTGGAGCAGCCGCTCAGTACCGAAGGGCTCGCCCGACGGGGAGCGTGCCTCGAGCAACCCGTCTGTGTACAGCACCAGGAGATCCCCCATGTCGAGCGTGGTCTCGTGGTCGCCGTACTCGGTCCTGCCCGCAGTGCCCAGCGCCGTCCCGTCCTGTGCCAGCAGCGCCGGCGCTTCTCCCGTGCGTGCGACGACCGCGGGTGGATGGCCCGCGAGGCTGTACGCCATACGGCCGCTGACCGCGTCGATCGTGCCGAAGAACGCCGACACGAACTCATGGGGCTCGGCGCCCCGGAGCACGAGCTCGTTGGCGCGAGAGATCACCGAACGGGGCGACGGAAGGTGGAGCGCCTCGGAGCGCATGGCGTTCTTCACGAGCGCCGTCAGACCGGCGCTCTCGATGCTGTGGCCCGCGGTGTCGCCGATCAGCACGCCGATCTGCGAGCCCGGCAGCGGCACCACGTCGTAGAAGTCGCCACCCACGTGCCCGGAGCCCGAGACCGCGTGATACAGGTGCCCCATCTCGAAGCCTTCCACCGCCGCCGGCGCAGTGAAGAAGGCGCTTCGCAGCGACCGCGTGAGCGAACGCTCGGCGGCATACTGACGCGCGTTCTCCAACGCCAGGGACAGCGAGAGCTCGAGCTTGTGCAACAACTCCTGATGGGCATCGCCGAACGCCAGGTCCGCATCCCAGCAGAAGCCCATGACCGCGGTGATGTCGCCCCTGCTCTTCACCGGGACGAGCGCGAACCCGCCGATATCGTGCTTGAGCATCAGCTCGAACTCCTCGCGGCGCTTCGCGTCCGATTGCGAGACCGCGAGCGCCCGCCCGATACGGGCCGCGTATCCCGGCAGCGAGAGGTCGTCCTCGGTGAACCGCAGGCCCGTGGCCTCGATCGGCCACCCGTGCACGTTGCGGAACACCCATGCGTCCGCCTCCCGGTCGGCCAGCCACCCCCAGTCGGCGCCGAGCGCCTCGGTGGCCTCCACCAGCACGCGCTGCAGGATGTCCTCCGCATCGAGCGAGGAGAGCACGGTGACGTCGATCAGGCCGGTCGCGCGCCGCAGATCGCGCGCGACTTCCTCGCTCTCGAGACGGTCGCGGACGGTCGCAGTGACGTCCACCCCGAAGAAGAGCACGTTGTGCGGGTCCGACACACGCCCCGGGACCGGCAGATACGAGAGCTGCCAGTACGACTTCTCACCCCATGGCGAGCGGAACTCATACTCGGGCACCGTGATCGGATGCCCGGTGTACGCCACGTCTATGAAGCGCGAGGCCGAGCGGGAATCCGACAGGAAGCCCTTCACGGGCATGCCGAGGAGGTCCCACCGGGGACGGACCTCGCCGAGGAGGTCGAGGAAGGTCGTGTTCATCCAGGTGAAGCGGAGCTCGCTGCCGGACCACAACGCAGCAGGAAACGGAGCGCCCTCGAGCAGCATCGAGATGCGCCGGGGATCCCACAGTCCCGGCGTAAGGACTCCCATATCAGCAGCGCTCAGGTCCGTCGCAGCCACCTCCCGGCGATGACACCACCTGTCATGCCTATCGGCATCACGGCCCACCGGCGCAAGACCGATGTTGACGAGCGGCATTCCGTGACGAACGGCACGACTGACCGCTCGGCGGCGATGAGCGGACCCTGAGCACGGAACGGGGCCCCTGTGCGGGGCCCCGTTCTCAGGCTGGCATGCCGGCACGGCTGCGGTGCCACCGTAGCGGCGCTACTCCTGCGCACCCTCGAGCTCAGGCGCGCCTGCCGACGACCCGATCTCGATCTTGGTCGTCTTCGGACGCGCGGCCTCAAGCGCCTTGGGAACGTGCACCATCAGAATGCCGTCCTTGTAGTCGGCGGTGATGGATGCCGGGTCGACGCCATCGGGAATGGTGAGCGAACGCTCGAAGCTGCCGTAGCAGCTCTCGCACACGAGCCAGTCCTCGCCCTCCTGCTTCTCTTCCTGCTTGCGCTCCCCGCGGATCGTGAGCACGCCGTCCGTGACCTCGACGTCCACGTCGGCCGGGTCGATGCCCGGAAGCTCCGCACGCACGACGATGTCGTCGTCCTTGCGCTTGACATCGACCTTCGGCATCCATGCGACCGACTCCCCTCCCACCTCGGCCGAGCCGAGACGCGAGAAGATGCGGTCCATGTCGCGCTGCATGCGCAGCACCTCTCCGAACGGATCCCACCGTACGATCGCCATGATGATCACCTCCACTGTCTCTCGAACGCCGCCGCGCATGGCGTACCTGCGGCGGCGCCGTCTGATACCTTCGTCCCGTTCCGTTAACCCGCGTGCGTCACGCCTCTGACACCGAGCTCGTCACCGATCACGTCGACCGTGACCGTGTCACCGTCGCTCACGGCGCCCTCGATGATCATCCTGGCCACCCGGTCCACCACCTCGCGCTGGATGAGCCGCTTGAGCGGACGCGCGCCGAACACGGGGTCGAAACCGTCGAGCGCGAGGCGCTCGGCAGCCGCCGGCGTGACCTCGAGCGCGAGCTTCCTGTCGGCGAGACGTTCGCGCACCCGCACCAGCTGCAGGTCCACTATCTCGGCCAACTGCTCCATGGTGAGCGAGTGGAAGACCACGACGTCGTCCACCCGATTCAGGAACTCGGGACGGAACGTCGCGCGCAGGGCCTCGTCGAGCATCGCCCGCATCGACTCCTCGTCACCGCTCTTGGCGAACTCCTGGATGTACTGGCTGCCCACGTTGCTCGTCATGACCACGATCGTGTTCCTGAAGCTCACGATCCGGCCCTGGCCATCGGTGAGACGTCCGTCGTCGAGCACCTGCAGGAGCACGTTGAACACGTCCGGATGCGCCTTCTCGATCTCATCGAGCAGGATCACGCTGTACGGCCGCCGCCTCACCGCCTCGGTGAGCTGACCGCCCTCCTCGTAACCCACGTAGCCCGGAGGCGCGCCGATGAGCCGCTGGACGCTGAACTTCTCCATGTACTCCGACATGTCGATGCGCACCATCGCCCGCTCGTCGTCGAAGAGGAACGCCGCAAGGGTGCGAGCGAGCTCCGTCTTGCCCACACCGGTGGGGCCAAGGAACAGGAAGCTGCCGATCGGGCGGTCCGGGTCCGACAGGCCCGCGCGCGACCTCCGTATGGCGCCCGCCACTGCCGAGACGGCCTCGTCCTGGCCCACGACCCGCTCGTGCAGGTGCTCTTCGAGCGTTGCCAGCTTGGCCATCTCACCCTGCATGAGCCGCGCCACGGGGATCCCGGTCCACGAGCCCACCACCTCGGCGATCTCGGCCTCGGTGACCTCCTCGCGGAGCATCGCCTCGCCCGACTGCAGGTCCTTCAGCCGCTGGTCGGCTTCCTGCAACTGCTGCTCGAGCTGCGGGATGCGCCCGTAGCGGATCTCGGCAGCACGCTCGAGGTCGCCCTCGCGCTCGGCCCGCTCACCGTCGAGTCGCGCCTCGTCGAGCTCGGCCTTGAGGCGCTGCACGTCGGTGATCACGGTCTTCTCGCTCTCCCAGCGGGCCTTCAACCCTGAGAGCTGCTCCGAGAGGTCCGCCATCTCCGCGCGGAGCGCGTCAAGGCGCTCGGCCGAGGCCTCGTCGGTCTCCTTCTGGAGCGCCTGCTCCTCGATCTGCAGCTGCCTGAGCTGCCGGTCGAGCCGGTCGATCTCCTCGGGCATCGAATCGATCTCTATGCGCAATCGCGAAGCCGCCTCGTCGATCAGGTCGATCGCCTTGTCGGGCAGGAAACGGTCGGCTATGTAGCGGTCCGAGAGCGTGGCCGCGGCCACGATCGCGCCGTCGGCGATGCGTACGCCGTGGTGTACCTCGTAGCGCTCCTTGAGACCGCGCAGGATGGCGATGGCGTCCTCGACGCTGGGCTCGCCCACGAACACGGGCTGGAAGCGCCGCTCGAGCGCCGCGTCCTTCTCGATGTGCTGGCGGTATTCGTCGAGCGTGGTGGCGCCGATGGCGTGGAGCTCGCCGCGGGCGAGCGCCGGCTTGAGCATGTTGCTCGCATCCATCGAGCCCTCGGCCGCTCCCGCACCAACAAGGGTGTGAAGCTCGTCGATGAAGAGGATGAGCCGTCCCTCGGCCTGCTCTATCTCGCGGAGCACGGCTTTTAGACGGTCCTCGAACTCGCCGCGGTACTTCGCGCCGGCCACCATGGCGCCGAGATCGAGCGCTACCACGTCCTTGTCGCGGAGCGTGGAGGGTACGTCGCCGCCTACGATGCGCTGCGCGAGCCCCTCCACGATGGCGGTCTTGCCGGTGCCCGGCTCACCGATGAGCACGGGGTTGTTCTTGGTGCGGCGCGAGAGCACCTGGATCACACGGCGGATCTCCTCGGTGCGCCCGATCACGGGATCGAGTTTCCCGTCGCGCGCGGCCTGCGTGAGGTTCCGGCTGAACCGCTCGAGCGCCTGGAACTGCGCTTCGGGGTTCTGGTCGGTCACGCGTGCGCCGGCACGGAGCTCTTCGAGCGCCTCGAGCAGCCGGGCGGCGGTGACGCCGGCGCCGGCGAGGATCCTTCCCGCCTCACCCTTGTCGTCCGCTATCCCGATGAGCAGATGCTCCGTGGAGACGTACGCGTCCTTCAGCCGCTCGGCCTGCTTGAACGCATCCGAGAACACGGTGTTCAGGCGCGGACCGATACCGGCCGGCCCCTGTACGCCGCTTCCGCTCACCTTGGGCATCGCGTCGATCGCCGAGGTGACCTCGGCCTCGATGAGGTCGGGGTCGGCGCCCACCTTCTGCACTATCGGTCGCACGATGCCCTCGGCGGCGTCGAGCAGCGCCTTCAGAAGGTGCTCGGGTTCTATGACCTGCGAGGAGGCGTCATCGGCGATACCCTGCGCCGCCTGCAGCGCCTCCTGCGCTTTCACTGTCAGCTTGTCCAAACGCATAGCACTCAACTCCCACGGTCCGCGCTCACCGCCCTCGGGCGGTCATTAGCCTGGCCTGCCACGACCGGCTCGCAGGACCGATAGCCTCACGGGCTACCGGGAAACCGTTCAAGCCGGTGCCGTTCTCTTCTTGAAGAGGCGTGACCACACCCAGGCCACGGCCTGTCAACCGGGTCCTCCGACGATCTCGCCGGAGCGGATCCCTTCGAGCCACTTCACCACCGCGCTGCGGCGGTCCTTCGCTCCGGGGTCGCCGCTCATCGGGCACCCCTCTTCACGATGCCGCCACGCGGCACGTGCACGATGTCCGCACGGAGCGACTTGCGGAACTCGTTGATCTCCTGCGCCAGATCGCGTTCGGCGCGGGTGGCGGCAGCCTGCGCCTCGGCGAGTCGGGCCTCGAGCTTCTCTTTCTCGACCTCGAGTTCGATGATCCGCATCACGCCCGCGAGGTTGATGCCTTCCTCCTGCGTGAGCCGCTGGATGAGACGGAGCCGCTCGATATCCGACTCCGAGTACATCCGCGTGCCGCCAGGAGACCTGCTCGGCTGGATGAGCCGCTTGCGTTCGTAGATCCGGAGCGTTTGCGGGTGCACGCCGGCAAGCTCGGCCGCCACGCTGATCATGTAGACCGGCCGGTCTTTGCCGCCGCTTCCGTGCTGCCGTCTCACCACGACCGGATCACCTTCCCTACGCGATGTGCGCCCGGACGTCGTCCGCACGCAGCGACTCGAACTTCTTCAGCAGTTCCTTCTGCTCCGAGGTGAGCTTCTTGGGCACGTCGATCCGCACGCGGACCTTCAAGTCACCTGTGCCGCGGCCCTTCAGCTTGGGTGCGCCCTTGCCCGGCACCCGCAACACCTTGCCGTCGGCGGTGCCAGCCGGGATCTTCACCTTCACCTTGCCGCCATCGGGCGTGGGCACCATCACCTGGGCGCCAAGCGCCGCCTCCGTGATCGTCACCGGAAGGTCGAGGACCACATCCGCCCCGTCACGGGTGAAGAACGCATGCGGGCGGATGTGCGTGATCACGTACAGGTCGCCCGCCGGTGCGCCACCGGTCCCGGGCTCGCCCTTGCCCGCGAACCTCAGCTTGCCGCCATCGGTCACGCCCGGCGGGATGTTCACCGTCAGCGGCTTGGCCCTCACCACCTGCCCCTTACCTCTACAGGTGGTGCACGGCTGCTCCACCACCGTGCCTGTGCCGCCACAGCGCTGACATGGGCGGGAGAAGCCGAACACACCCTGGCCCTGCGTGACGTGGCCGGCTCCCGAGCATGTGGGACACGTGCTCACGCTGGTGCCGGGTTTCGCGCCGGTGCCCTTGCAGGTGGCGCATGTCTCGGTACGCTTGACGTCGACCTTGGTGGAGGTGCCCTTCAGCGCCTCCTCGAAGGAGAGCGTGAGGTCGTACTGCATGTCCGCGCCCCTGTGCGCGCTCTTTCGCCTCGATGCGCCTGCGCCTCCTCCGAAGAGGTTGCCGAAGAGGTCGCCCAGATCACCCATATCCACGGTCTGATACGACGCGCCGCCGGGGAAGCCGCCGCCCGGGACACCGCCTCCGGGCCAACCCGCTCCCGCACCTCCGGGACCACCCGGCGGGACGTTGCCGCCGAAGTAGCGGCCGTACGTGTCGTACTGCTTCCGCTTCTCCTCGTCCGAGAGGATCTCGTACGCCTCGTTGATCTCCTTGAACTTGGCCTCGGAGCCGCCCGCGTCAGGGTGATGCTTGCGCGCCTGCTTGCGGAACGCCTTCTTTATCTCGTCGGCTGTCGCCGTCTTAGGGACGCCGAGTATGTCGTAGTAGTCTTTCTCGGCCATCGCTGGGCTCCTTTAGGGCCTCGGGCCTCCGGTGCTCACCACGACCGCCGCCGGACGCAACACGCGCCCGTGCATCCGGTACCCGCACTGGTACATGTCGACGCACGTGCCCTCCGGCACGTCGTCGCGTTCGGCCTGCCCCACCGCCTGGTGCTCGTTGGGGTCGAACGGCTCACCCTCCGGCGCGATGCGCTCCACGCCCTCCTTGGCGAAGACGTCGAGCACCTGCTGGAGCACCATCCGCACACCGTCGGTCAGGTCGCTCGATCCACCGGCCTCCTCGGCATGGGCCACCGCACGCTCAAGGTTGTCGAGAGCCGGGAGCACCTCGGTGATGATGCGCTGCCCTGCCCGCTTGACCGCGTCTTCCTGTTCGCGGGCCATACGCTTGCGGTAGTTGTCGAACTCCGCCTGAAGCCGTTGCGCGGTCTCAAAGTGACGGCCCGCCTCCTCGCGTGCCGCCTCCAGCTCGGCCTCGAGCTGGTCGCCCCGGAACTCGAACTCCGCTCCCAGGTCCTGCTCGAGCACAGGATCGGTATGCGCGGACGCGGCCGGGGGGATCTCCGAGGCCGTCTCCGCAGGCTTGCGGCCTGTGAAGCGCCTCCCCGCGGAGGAGGCCCCGAATGGAACCTCCGCCGGGTGGTCTTCCCGAGGACCGAGACCGGAGGGGTCTCCGCCGCGGGGGGTCGTGTGCTTCCGGTTCATATCTACTCGTCCTCGTCGACGACCTCGTAGTCGGCCACTTCCTCGTCCGCTTCGGGCGTGGTCTCACCCTCGGCAGCCTGCTCCTCCTGTACCTGCTGGTACACGATCTCCGCAAGCTTGTAGCTCTTCTCCTGCAGGCCGGTCGTGGCGGTCTTGATGGCCTCGGTGTCGTCACCCTCGAGCGCCGTCTTCACGTCCGCGATGGCCGACTGGATCTCGCTCTTCGTATCCTCGGGTACTTTGTCGCCCAGGTCTGAGAGCGTCTTCTCGGTGCCGTACACCAGTGTGTCGGCGTTGTTGCGCACCTCCGCCTCTTCCTTCTTCTTGAGATCCTCGTCCGCGTGCGCCTCGGCGTCGTTGACCATACGGTCGACTTCCTCGTCCGAGAGAGCGGTCGTGCCCGTGATGGTGATCTTCTGCTCCTGCCCCGTGCCCAGATCCTTGGCCGAGACGTTCACGATGCCGTTGGCGTCGATGTCGAAGGCCACTTCGATCTGCGGCACGCCGCGGGGCGCGGGCGGGATGTTCATGAGATGGAACTTCCCGAGCGTCTTGTTGTACGCGGCCATCTCCCGCTCGCCCTGCAGCACGTGGATCTCCACGCTCGTCTGACCGTCCGCCGCCGTGGTGAAGGTCTCGCTCTTGCGCGTGGGGATGGTCGTGTTGCGCTCGATCAGCTTGGTCATCACGCCGCCAAGCGTCTCAACGCCGAGTGCGAGCGGCGTCACGTCGAGCAGGAGGATATCTTTCACGTCGCCGCCAAGCACGCCGCCCTGGATAGCCGCGCCGATGGCCACGACCTCGTCCGGATTGACGCCCTTGTGCGGGTCCTTGCCGGTGAGTTGCTTCACCAGCTCCTGGACCGCCGGCATGCGCGTGGAACCGCCGACCAGGATCGCGTGGTCGAGGTCGCCGGACTTGACCCCGGCGTCCTTGAGCGCGGCCTGGACCGGCTTACGGCACCGCTCGAGCAGGTCAGAAGTGATCTTCTGGAACTCGGCGCGCGTGAGCGTGTAGTCGAGGTGCTTCGGGCCGCTCGCATCCGCCGTGATGAACGGCAGGTTGATCTGCGCGGTCTGCGTGGTGGAGAGTTCCATCTTCGCCTTCTCCGCCTCCGCGCGCAGGCGCTGCAGCGCCATCTTGTCGTTGCGCAGGTCGATGCCGTGATCGGCCTTGAACTTGTCGGCAAGCCAATCGATGATGCGCTGGTCCCAGTCATCGCCGCCGAGGTGGTTGTCACCCGAGGTGGACTTCACCTCGAAGACGCCCTCGCCGATCTCGAGGACGGACACGTCGAACGTGCCGCCGCCAAGGTCGAACACCAGGATGGTCTGGTCGTGAGCGCCCTTGTCGAGGCCGTACGCCAGCGCCGCCGCCGTGGGCTCGTTGATGATGCGCTTGACCTCGAGGCCCGCGATCTTACCCGCGTCCTTGGTGGCCTGACGCTGCATGTCGTTGAAGTAGGCCGGAACGGTGATGACCGCCTCGGTGACCGGATGGCCGAGGTACGCCTCGGCGTCGGCCTTGAGCTTCTGCAGCACCATGGCCGAGATCTCCTCGGGCGTGTAGCGCTTGTCCTCGACCATCACGACCGAACGGCCGTCCTTGCCCTTCTCCACGTTGTACGCGATGGTGCCGCGCTCGGAGGAGGTCTCCTCGTACTTGCGGCCGATGAAGCGCTTGATCGAGGTGATGGTGTGTTCCGGGTTCGTCACGGCCTGGTTCTTGGCCGCCTTGCCGACGATACGCTCGCCATCCTTGCGGAACGCGACGACCGACGGCGTGGTGCGATCGCCCTCGGCGTTCACGATGATCGTGGGCTCGCCGCCCTCGAGGACCGCGACAGCCGAGTTCGTCGTACCGAGGTCGATGCCGATGATCTTGCCCATGGGTAGTGCTCCTTTCGAATCCCCCCGGTCGCACCGGAGCGGCTTGTTCA
The DNA here is from genome assembly GCF_023161965.1 of Anaerosoma tenue. Classification (NCBI taxonomy): domain Bacteria; kingdom Bacillati; phylum Actinomycetota; class Coriobacteriia; order Anaerosomatales; family Anaerosomataceae; genus Anaerosoma; species Anaerosoma tenue. The sequence goes on along the minus strand of NZ_JALNTY010000004.1, from coordinate 121,850 downwards.
CAGAGTGCAGCGCAGTGCGCCGACACTGAGCCGGCGCCTTTCGCAGTATGAAATCTAAGTGTTCCATTGTCAAGTTATCTGTAACAGCCATGCAATACGCGAGGCTGTGGGCCGGTGCGCAGCATATCTCCTGCATGCGCGCGTACGCGAATGACCTACCGCCGCTCAGCAGCGGTTCCGGACCGCTCGACCTGCAGCGGCCTACGCTCCTTTACACGCTTGCCGGGCCTTCTGTATCATCCGCCGCGATGTGCCCACCGCCGCACGGATGCGGCGTTCGAAACGAAGGAGTCTCTATGCCCCGACCGATCATCGATGTGGATGAATGCTCCGGCTGCGGCATCTGCGTGGACGTGTGCCCTGAGGGCGTGCTCGACCTCGTGAACGATGTCGCTCAGCCGGTGAACGAAGAGGACTGCACGGCATGCGGCACGTGCATGGAGGAGTGCCCGATGGGCGCGATCACGGAGATCGAGGAAGACTGATCACAGCCCGCGCGCAAGGTCTCGACAGGCGTCCCCCGGGGCGCCTGTCTTACTGTCCGGCCTGCCCGAGCGGACCTAGAGCCTTGAGCTGTCGCCACACGCGCCTCTTCAGGGCCTCGTCGGAGAGCGACGCCTCAAGTCCTTCGAGGGCGACGAAGGCGCGGCCTTGCACGTAGGTGAGCGTCCCCGGCGGCACGGCTTCGCAACCGTAGGCGTCCAGGATGTCCTCGGCGGCCAGGGGATCGAGCGCGACCACGATCCGCGGGTCGACCGCCTCCACCATGAGGCGCGTCCGCTCGAGCCGGGTGGCCTCCGGCAGGTCCGCTGACCGCGTACAGAAAGCGAACCGCTCCGATGCCACTCCGAGCGCGTCAAGCGCCTTACCTGCTGCTTCTCCATCAGCGCCCGCGAGAGCACGGCCCGCGTCGAGGTCACCGGGCCCGGGCTCACCCTTGACGAGCAGCACGTCTGCGAGTTCGTCGCCCTGCCCTCTCACAGAGCCGTTGTCGCCTGCAACGGCCTCGGCAGCAGCTATCTCCGCCTGCGCCTTCGCCCGGAAGAGAGCATCGAGCCGCTTCGCCTCGCCGGTGATGTCCGCGGGATCCTTCACGACTGCTGCATGAACCAGGTCCCGGTCGCGGCGAGTCCGGCCTGCAGTTCCACCGCTGCGCTCCAGCCGAAGGCATCCGCCGCTTTTGCGGGAGAGAGGACGCTTTCTTCGACGTCCCCCTCGCGGGCATCCGCCCGCTCGATCGCCCCGGGGTACCGCATGGCCACCCGCAGCCCCTCGGCCAGCATGTTCACGGACGTCGCCGTCCCCGTGGAGATGTTGTACGCGGGGCCGCTCACGCCGGGATGGGCGAGTACCCCCTCGTGGGTCGCAGCCAGGACACACGCGTTGACCACGTCGGCCACGTAGATGAAGTCCCTGGTCTGGCTGCCCGAGCCGAATATCACCGGCGTCTCACCGCGCGCCATACGAGAGGCGAACTCCGCCACCACGCCTCCCTCACCCTCGGCTCGCTGACGGGGTCCGTAGACGTTCGCGAACCGCAGAGAAGCGAAGTCCACGCCCGCCGGTCGCAGCACCTCCGCGATGACGCCCTCAGCCTCCAGCTTGGATGCGCCGTACGGCACAGCAGGCGCAGTGGGCGACGTCTCGGTGAGCGGCAGCTCCTGCGGTTCTCCGTACACGGCGGCAGAGGACGCCGACAGGACCCGCCTTGCACCCGCAGCGACCGCGGCCTCAGCCACAGCGCGCGTCCCATCTACGTTCACCGCCCGGTCGAACGCCGGATCCGCCAGCGAAGCGGCAACGCTCACCTGTGCGGCGAGGTGGACCACCACGTCCGGATGCGCATCGCTGATGGCTTGTGCCGCCTCCGGAGACAGCACGTCCAGGCATCGGAAGGCGGCTGCCGGGTGCACGTTGTCCATCGACCCTGTTGAGAGGTCGTCGATGATCGTCACCTCGGCCCCGCCACCCAGCAGCGCGTGGACCAGATTACCGCCGATGAATCCGGCGCCTCCCGTTACGACCACCCTCATGCTGCCTCCCTATGGCGCATCTCCGGAGACGCGCCGCACTTCGACGAGTTCCGCCTGTACCGCTATGCGATACCGTGCGCTGTACGGCGGATGACAGGCCGTGAGCGTCAATGAGGGGTGCTCCGTTGGCGCTACGACCTCGATCTGGTCCGGACGCACTATCACCGTACCGGTCACAGAATAGCGATAGCGCCGGTACGGTGAGTACAGGTCGATGGTATCACCCTGCACGAGCTCATCCACGCGTGCGAACGGCGCGCCGTAGGTCGTGCGGTGTCCCGATATGCCGCAGGTGCCCTCCGGCCCCGGGAGATCGGTCCAGTCGATCCATCCGGGACCTTTTCGCAGGTCAGCGGTACTCACGCCGTTCACCACGAGGGTATCCAACCCGATCGCCGGGATCACGATCCTCCCGAACACCGCACCCGCATCGAGCGACCGCCAGTGCGCCTCGTCCTCCTCATGCCACCCAGAGAAGTCCAGGGCGGGGCCATCGGGCGCCTCGAGGACCTTGTCGGGCGCCTCGGCCCGGTAGGGAGCCACCGCAGCCGCCTCGTCGCGCAGGACCTCCTGGGCATGGGAGCCGACGAGGGTCGTGAGCCCGTAGTACGACCCAAGGCCTAGGGCGACGCCGAGCAGGAGGTTCCCTGTTGCGCGTATCCAGCGATCCCGTAGGCGCACGTTCTGCAGACCTCCGCTCGAGCGGTGTGACGTTCCTCACAAGAATCCTGTGACGAACGACACAATATGCTATAAAGACCAGCCGTACCGCTGCCGATATGAGAAGTGTACGGCAGGATTGAAAAGCGAACATCGGATCGCTCCCGAAAAGGCACGGTCGGCCGAAAGGTCGGCTTCGCAAAATCACGGGTCTACCGGAAGCCTCGCTTCCCACGACAGCCGGATTGCCGAAGGTACGAGCCACGCGTTGTCGGCCCGACACCTCTGCGCCTTGAGGAGAAGTCGGGCCGATGTGCGCGAGGAACTCGAACAAGGGGCGATCCACCATGACCAGCATCACCACCCGGACGATGAGGTTCGCAGCGGCGACCACGCTCGTTGCCCTCGCACTCGTTCTCGTCGCAGGCTTCGCACCGGTCGATGACGCGGTCGCCGCAGCCAACATCGGCGGCGTCTTCCGCAACAGGCTCAGTGCCGAAACGCACACAGCGGCACTCGTCGCGGACTCGGTCGAGCCGCTCGCGAAGAGCGTTCGCACCGCCGCACGCACGGCCACGAAGATCGAGGCGCCCGCGCCAGCCGCCACAAGCGCGGCCCGCACCAGCAGCACCCGGACTTCGTCGGCATCCACCACGAGCTCAAGCGCCCGCAGCACCACCTCCGCTCCCGTTGACGAGACGGCAACCGCGCGGTCGATCCTGGCCCGCTACATCTCCAAGTACCCGATCCTCGCCGGCTCGACCGTCACCTTCGGCGACGCCAAGGGATACCAGGCGATCTGCTACTACCAGTCGGGCCGCATCGTGATCAGCCCCACGCACACCAGCAGCCTGGAGCGCATCATCGCCCACGAGGTGGGACACATCCTCGACTGGCGTGACAACGGTGTCATCGACTGGGGCGAGAACATCCCGGCGCTGTAAGACGCGGCACCCCCATAGGAGCGACACGAGACCCCGGACCTCCCTCCCCGGGGTCTCGTTGTATGCGCACAAAGAGGGGCGCACCCTCTCGAGTGCGCCCCTCGCCCCGGCAGTCGGACAGTGCCGGGCCCCTCACAACCGGTGTGCGCTACGACGTCTTGCGGGGTGCAAGCCTGAGCGCCAGACCGGCCGTGCCGGCTGCCAACGCTGCCGCAAGCAGCAGCCACGCCTCCGTACCGGTGAACGGCAGGAACGGTTCGCCTACCCGCACCACGACGCGCTCATCGTCGGAGTTGTTGGTGGGATCGGCATCCTGCGGATGATCGATCACAACGACGTTGTCGACGTTGGTCCGGCCATCCGGCATGTCCTCGTCGATCCGCACCGTGTAGGTCAGCGTCTGCTTACCGTCTTCGAGCGCAAGCGGACCGGCCATCGTCCAGGTGATCTTCCCACCCGACACGACGCCGCCGTTGGCATCGACAACGGTGACGTACCGCTCGTCGAAATCATCGACGATCGTGTAGTTCTCGGCAGCAAGTTCGCCATTGTTCCAGTAGGTCAAAGTGTATGTCACGAGAGCACCAGGAGCGGCACTGTCACGATCGGCCACCTTGGTGATTGCGAGGTCCAGTTCGGTGAACGGGAGGAACAACTCGACGTTGCCGAACCATACCTCGGTGGTCTCGCCATCGACGACCGTCGCGACCTGCGTGAGCGGCGTGGTGTTGACCCAGCCGTCCTGCAGCGTCTCGGTCACGGTGTACTCAGCGGGATCCAAGCCAAGGAACTCGAGCATGCCGTCACCGTCGGTGAGACCGGTCCCGATCAGCATGATCGCCGAAGGGTTGATCTGGTCGTTGAGGATGGGCTCGGACTCCACGGTGACCGTGAACTCCCAGTCCTCGAGCATCGGCTCGCCCTCGTCGTATTCCCCGTCCTCATCGAGGTCGTGGAACTTGTAGATCACGAGGTCGCCTTCCTCAGGAGGAAGCTCTTCCTCGATGTTGCCGAACCATACCTCGGTGGTCTCGCCATCGACCACGGTCCCCTTCTGCGTGAGCGGCGTGGTGTTGACCCAGCCGTCCTGCAGCGTCTCAGTCACGGTGTACTCAGCGGGATCCAAGCCAAGGAACTCGAGCATGCCGTCACCGTCGGTGAGACCGGTGCCGATCAGCATGATCGCCGAAGGGGTGACCTGCTCGATCTGAAGCGGTGGTGTCTCGACGGTGACCGTGAACTCCCAGTCCTCGAGCATCGGCTCGCCCTCGTCGTATTCCCCGTCCTCATCGAGGTCGTGGAACTTGTAGATCACGAGGTCGCCTTCCTCAGGAGGAAGCTCTTCCTCGACGTTGCCGAACCACAGCTCGGCCGTCTCGCCATCAACGACCGTGGTGCTCTGAGTGAGCGGTGTGGTGTTGACCCAGCCACTCACGAGCGTCTCCGTAGCGCTGTACTCGCCGGGGTCCAGACCCGGGAACGACAGCGAGCCATCGGCCCCGGTGGTACCCGTTGCAGTCAAGCTCTGGCCCACGAAGATCTCGAACTCCCAGCCCTCGAGCATCGGCTCGCCCTCGTCGTATTCCCCGTCCTCATCGAGGTCGTGGAACTTGTAGATCACGAGGTCGCCTTCCTCGGGGGGAAGCTCTTCGATGATGTTGCCGAAACGCTTCTCGGAGTTGACCTGCCCGGTGTGGTAGAAGACCATCTCGCCGAGCGGATCACCCGACGTGGGGGTCTCGCCTGCCGCAATCTGCGCGGGGCTCAACACCTCGACGATCTTGTACCAACCCGTGGGCCACATGCCGAAATCGGCCTGGCCGCTTGCGCCAGTGGTGGTCTCGGTGGCCACCTTGGTCCACGGACCGGTCTCAGATGCGCCCTCATAGAGATCGAAGGCGAATCCTTCGAGCCAACCCTCGCCGCCGTCGTGCTCGCCGTTCGTCACAACGTCATCGCGGAACTTCATCACGATGATGTGCGAGTCGTGAGGCTCGCTCAGGTCGAAGCAGAACACGATGTGGCTGATGTCCGCATACTTCCCGGAATCGTTGACCGGAGCATGCAGACCAGACCCTGACAACACACCAGGCGAGTAATCATAGTCAATGTAGCCGTCTCCGCCCTTCACCCGGACCTTGGTGACCGGGTAGTTGGACGTGAAGCTCATCACCATGCCGTCATCCGTCATAGCGGTGACTATCGAGAGCTCGTAGTCTGACGGCGTGGTGGGAGTCTCCTCGGTGCCTGACGTATCCCACGTGTACGTGCCGGTGCGGGGCGAACCATCAAGCTTCACGCCGCCGGCGCAGATCCAAGAGTTGTCACCCTCGTCCTTCTCCGCCTTGGCGGGAGCCACAAGCGCAGCTACCGTCGCGACGGGCGCCTCGACCGAAGCCTGCAGTGCGATTTCATCGCCCTCAGGCTCATCGGCCGGAGCTGCATCCTCTACCGGCTCCGGCTCGTCCGCCGGTGGCTCGGTGGCTGGCTCGAGCGGCTCCTCTGCCGGGGCCTCCAGAGGATCCTCAGCCGGGACTTCCGGCAGGACCTCCTCCGTCGCCTTCTCGGCAAGCGGCTGTGGCACTGCTTCGCCTTCCGCCGCGAGGACCGTCATGCCCGGTCCGGCTACCGCCAGAGCGAGTATGAAGGCCACGTACGCGGCGAAGACGCGCCACAATGCGCCTCGCCTATGCATTCCCTTCATCACTTGTGCCGTCATCGTAGACACCTCCCTGCTTCCCCCGTCCACGAAGGCGCGTAGAACACGTCTCCAGAAAATGAACGAGACCGACCCTTGATCGGGTCGGTCTCACCACTGACTCCACGCCGGACCACGGTGACCGGGGATATGTCCGACGTATCCGCGTCTCCCACTCAGGTCGTGCTTTCGGTTTTCAATCACTCCGTCTTGGAGTAAGACTTTGTACCCGCAGTGGAGCGACTGTAATCTACGTCACACTATGTGTTGACGGACGGTGCATTAATGATGCTGAACGGCATTGGTGGTCCGCTCGACAGGGCAGCGACCCGGCCGAGTGGCGCAGTGCGGAGGTCGAACGGCTCTAGGCGAAAGCGAGCGCGAGCACGTCATCCATGGTCGCCACGGGGACGATCTCCATCTCGGTCCTCACATGCTCGGGAACGAGCTCGAGGTCCCGCGTGTTCTCGCTGGGTATGAGCACCGTCTTGATGCCTGCGCGATGCGCCGCAAGGAGCTTCTCCTTGAGGCCGCCCACGGGGAGCACCCTCCCCCGCAGCGTGATCTCGCCGGTCATCGCCACCTTGCGCTTGACGCGTGCGCCCCTGAGCGCGGACAGCAGCGCGGTTGCCATCGTGATGCCTGCCGACGGGCCGTCCTTCGGGATGGCGGCCGCCGGGACATGGATATGCAGGTCGAGCGCCTCGACGAAGTCCGGGTCGACCTCGAGGTCCGCCGCGTTGGCGCGGATCCAACTCACCGCGGCCTGAGCGGACTCGCGCATGACATCGCCCAGCTGGCCGGTCAGCACGAGGTTGCCCTTGCCCTTCATCGTCGTCGCCTCGATGAAGATCACGTCGCCGCCCACCTCGGTCCACACGAGCCCGGTGGCCACCCCCACCTCGTCCTTCTTCTCGGCCAGACCGAAGGTGAACTTCTCCGGGCCAAGATACGAGTGGATCGCCTTGCCGGTGACGCTCGTCTTGCCGGTCTCTCCCTCCACGACCTTACGTGCAACCTGACGGCAGATCGTGGCGATCTGACGCTCCAGGTTGCGCACGCCCGCCTCACGCGTGTAACGGCGGATGATCTCGCGAAGCGCAGCGTCCGTGATCGAGATCATCTTCGTGGTGAGTCCGTGCTCCTTGAGCTGCTTGGGAACGAGATACCTCCGTGCGATGTGGAGCTTCTCGTCCTCGGTATAGCCGGGGAAGTGGATGACCTCCATGCGGTCCCGCAGCGCCGGCGGGATAGGATCGAGGACGTTGGCCGTGGTGATGAACATGACGTCCGACAGATCGAACGGCACCTCGAGATAGTGGTCCTGGAAGGAGTTGTTCTGCTCAGGGTCCAGGACCTCGAGCAGCGCCGACGTGGGGTCGCCACGAAAATCCATACCCACCTTGTCGACCTCGTCCATCATGAAGACGGGGTTGTCGGTCCCCACCTGGTTGATCGATTGGATGATACGACCCGGCAACGCCCCGACGTACGTACGACGATGCCCGCGGATCTCGGCCTCGTCGCGCACCCCGCCGAGGGACATGCGGATGAACTTGCGGTTGAGCGCCCTGGCGATCGACTTGCCGATGGACGTCTTGCCCACGCCGGGAGGTCCCACGAAGCAGAGGATCGGCCCACGCATGTGGTCCGTGAGCTTGTGTACGGCAAGGTACTCGAGCACACGCTCCTTGACCTTCTCGAGGCCGTAGTGATCCTCGTCCAGGATCGCCTGCGCCTCCACCAGGTCGAGCTTCTCCTCGTCGGAGGTATCCCACGGCAGCCCGGTCAGCCAATCGAGATACGTGCGGATCACGCCCGTCTCGGCGGCCGCCTGAGGCATCTTCTCCAGCCTGCCGAGCTCCTTGAGCGCCTTGGCCTCCACATCCTCCGGCATACCGGAAGCTGCGACCTTCTCGCGATACTCGTCGATCTCCGCCTGGGCTTCGTCGTACTGCCCGAGCTCCTGCTGGATCGCCTTGAGCTGCTCTCTGAGGAAGTACTCGCGCTGACTCTTGGACATCGACTCCTTGACACGGTTCTGGATCCTGGAGCCGAGCTCGAGGATCTCGAGCTCCTTGCGCAGGAACGTCGATGTCTTCTGCAGACGCTCTTTCGGGTCCAGAGCCTCAAGGATCTCCTGCTTCTCCTCGATCTTGAGCGAGAGGTGGAACGTCACGAAGTCGGCCAGGCGGCCCGGCTCCTCGATCGCCGAAGCCGCGGCAAGGACCTCCTGAGGGATCGGCTTGCCGAGTTGCGAGGCGCTCTCGAAGTCGGTGACGAGGTTCCGCATCAGCGCCTTGGTCTCCACATCGGCTTCCTGCGGTTCCTCGATGATCTCCACACGCACCTTGAAGTACGGATCCGACTCCAGGTACTCGAGGATGCGTATGCGCTGCACGCCTTCCACGAGCGCCTTGGCGGTCCCATCGGGGAGCTTAAGCTCCTGCAGGACGGTCACCACACAGCCCACGTCGTAGATGTCCGAGGGTCCGGGGTCCTGCGTGGCGGCTTCACGTTGCGTCACGAGCGCGACCAGATGATCGGTCCTCATGCACTGTTCGAGCGCGCTGATGGAGCGCTCCCGGCCGACGAACAGCGGCACCACGAGATTGGGGAAGATGATGAGGTCTCGCAGGGGTATGAGCGGCAATACGTCAGGGACCTGCGTCTTGTCATCTTTCGTGGACATCGGTTGTGGCCCTCTCGCGTCGCAAAGGAGTACCTACCGTGTGATAATCTCGCCACGTACTTCTCCATCGTACACGAACCCCCTGCCGCTCCCGGTCATCCGGGACCGCGGATCGGACGACCGGATGCCCCAGGAACAACACAGAGCCATGCGCGCGTTCACCGCTGTAGCGCTCGTCACGATGGCGCTCGTGCTCGGCCCGGTGTGGGGACCGGTCAACGCATCGGCGGAGCCGGGGACCCAGGTCGTGGGAGTGGACATCTCACAGCCCGAGACCGTTGTGCGGACCGGGGAGAGCGTACCCGCGACCGTGACAGTGTCCCTTTCGGAGCCCGCCGAATATCTGGAGGTGAGGTTCCGGCTCCACTCGCCTGAAGGGCGTCTGGTCTACCAGAAGACCGAGGTGCGGTGGAACATGGATGCCGGGGCGCACGCCATCGGGTTCGAGCGCAGCGCCGGTGCCACCATGCTCACGCAAGGGCGGTACCCGATAGAGATCCGCGTCCTCGCTTCCGGATCCGACCCCACCACCGCCTCCGGCAGGCTGCTCGTGCTCGACCCTGACACCGCGCCACAGCCGGTCGTGCTGGTGGCCAGGGTCTGGGGTACCGCGTCGGTGGACCATCAGAGCAGCGCCGATGCCGACCCGGCCACCGGCGTGGCGCTACGGTCGGATCTGATCGCAATCGCGGACCTTGCCGTGAACGCCGGGGTGCCGATCTCGCTCGCGCTGCCACCCGTCCTCATCGAGGAGGTCGCGCGCACCGCCGGCGGCTACCAGGCGCCCAACGGCGACGGGGTCGCCCCGGAAGGTGCCGAGGTCGCCCCGGACGCCGATACGGTGACAGAAGCGGGAGACGCACTCGACGCTCTCGTCGATGCCAATGCGTCCGGAGCGCTCACACTGCTGGACGTCCCGTATGCGCTTCCCGATCTCGCCGGCCTCGCGGAGGCAGGAGCCGAATCCGATCTGGCGGCGCACTGGGCCCTCGCCGACTCGGTGGACCTTGCGGCGGTTCGCTCCGTGACGGCATCGGGAACGGCGTATCTCGGCTCGTCCCTCACCCGTGCAGGCATCACGTCGCTGGACGCCCGCGCGACGCAAGCGCTGGTGGCGCCTGGACGGGCGCTGCGGATCGATGGTGGAGAGCCCGCGCCCGGTATCTATACACTGTCGAACGACCACCTCACGGTCATCGTCCCTGACGACGAGGTCACCGCGGCCATCGACGCCGGATCGGACGAGTTCTACGACGTGCTGTTCGATCGGCTGGGGTCCGGCCCCGTCACGCTCATGATCGACGTGGGGCCCGATGCCCAGGGCGGCGTCGATGCCGTCCGGGACGCGGCCGGGTGGGTGGAGCGCGCCGACTGGCTGCGTTGGCAGCCGGTGGACGGGGTCGTCGCACCCGAGGATGCCGCAGTGGTATCGATCGCCGAGGGCGCCACGAGCGCCCCGAACGGGTACTGGGACGGACTCGCTACGGCACGCTCGTTGGTGCGCGCCTATTCGGACGCGGCGGGCGAGGACGACGCCGACGTGATGTCAGCCTCCCGCATGTTGCTGGTCGCCGAGAGCGAGCTCTGGAGCGGCCCTCACGGGACGTGGCCGCGCGTCGTGCGTCCTCGCGATATGGTGACCCGCGTTCAGGAGTTCGTGTCGAGCGAGTTCGCCAGGGTGGTCCTTGATGTGAAGGACGTCACGCTGTCGGGCAGTACCGGCGAGGTCCCGTTCACCGTGGTGAACTCCACCGGAAAGCACCTGGAACTGACAATCGTGGTGGAGCCGCTCGACGCTCGCGGTGAACGCACCACCACCTCCGTCGCGCTCGAGCCGACACAGAACTTCATCACCGTCCCGGTGGATCTCCGCAACGCGATTGCATCACGTCTGCGCATCTCGGCGGTCTCGGGTGGCGTGACCGTTGCCGAGACGACCCTCGATGTGAGGACGTCCTACATCGACAGACTCGCGACCGTGGGGATGGTCGTGCTCGTGCTCATCGTGCTCCTCGTGGTCATACGTCGCCATATGGTACCGGCAGATGCTGGTACTATCGGCGATAGAGCGTCCGAGGGGCCCTCGTCAGACGAAAGACAGTGAGTGTGAACCGATGCGAACCGTAGTCCTCGACACGAACGTGCTGCTCTCCAACCCGGAGATACTCTTCGCGTACCCCGACGCCGAGCTCATCGTCCCGGAGACCGTCCTGGGCGAGATCGACAAGCTCAAGACTTCGCGGGTGGACCCCGACCTCCGCTTCCGTGGTCGCGAGGTGAGCAGGATACTCTTCGACTTCTCGGAGACCGGGAGTCTCGTGGACGGCGTGGAGCTGCCTGATGGCGGCCGCCTCCGCGTGCTGCCGCTCGACTCCGATGTGGACCTGCCCGACGGCTTGTCCCTCCGCAACGCCGACGACCGCATACTCGCCGCCGCGTACCAGGCGTGTTCGAGCGGCTGCGAGGATCTCACGCTTGTCACGAACGACCTCAACATGCTGCTCAAGGCGCAGACCTACGGCTTGAAGGTCGAGCGCCGCGAGGAGGGCAGACCGAGCTGGCCGAAGCGTGCGGCGAGGTGGTTCCAGCGATACAAGACACCGCTCACGATCCTCGCGATCGCGATAGCGGTGTTCGCCGGCGTCCTCGCCCTTTCGCTGTACACGTCCCAACTGGCGAACGGCGGCAACGAGGCGGCGGGGATCCCCACCGAGTTCCGCGACCAGCTCTCTCAGAACCAGCGGGACCTGCTCGACGGGCTGGTGGTCCTGCAGTCCAGACCGGATGACCTCGACGCGATCATGCAGGTGGGCAACGCCTACTACGGCCTGCACAGTGAGACCGGGAACGCCGCATACGCCCAGAAGGGCATCTCCTACTATCAGAAGTACCTGGAGTCGGACCCCGACAGCAACGAGGTCCGCACCGACATGTCGGTGCTGTACTTCTACATCGGCCAGACCGATGCCGCGATCCAGGGCCTCTCGACCGTGCTGAAGAGCGATCCGACGCACCTGCAGGCCAACTTCAACCTGGGGATCTTCTACTGGAAAGGCCGGGGCGACTACCAGGCCGCCGTCCAGCAGTTCGCGACGGTGATCGATGTGAGCAGGCAGTCCACGGATGCGCATGCCGCGGTGATCGCCGAGGACGCCATGTCGAACCTCCAGCAGATCCGCACGGAGGCGGCGGCGGCCGGCGTGGATGTATCGATCGACGAGAAGTACCTGTCTGGAGGCACCATCTGATGGAGACCATCGATATCGCTGTGATCGGCGGGGGCCCGGCGGGTCTTACCGCCGCACTGTACGCGTCGCGCGCACGCGCGAAGACCGTCGTCTTCGAGACCGCCCTCCCGGGCGGACAGATCGTCACCACCGACTGGGTGGAGAACTACCCCGCGTTCCCGGAAGGGGTCTCGGGAGCCGAGCTCAGCGACCTCATGTACCGACAGGCGGAGCATTTCGGCGCTGAGTTCCGCACCTTCGCCAGCATCGAGTCTATCGTCCCCCAGGACCTGGACTTCATCATCACGAACTCGGAGGGCGAACAGGTCCTGGCGCACGCCGTCATCCTGGCCACAGGAGCCGTCCCCAAGCGGCTGAACGTACCAGGAGAGGCCGAGTTCACCGGCCGAGGCGTGTCATGGTGCGCCACCTGCGACGGCGCCCTCTTCAGGGGCAAGACCGTCGCCGTGGTCGGCGGGGGTGACGCCGCCGTGGAGGAGGCGCTGTTCCTCACCAAGTTCGCCGAGAAGGTCTACGTCATCCACCGGCGCAACGAGCTTCGTGCCACCAAGTGCATACAGGAGCGGTGCTTCGAGAACGAGAAGGTCGAGATGAAGTGGAGCCGCGTGGTCGGCGGGATCAAGGGCGAAGACGGCAAGGTCGTCGGCCTCGACCTCATCGCCACCAACGACGAACCGGACGAGTTCCTGCCTCTCGACGGTGTCTTCATCTTCGTCGGCGTGGAGCCCAAGAGCGCGCTCGTGGACAGCCTGTGCGACCTCGATGACGGCGGGTACGTGAGGATAGACCCCGACGGCCGCACGTCGTACCCTGGGCTGTACGCGGCCGGCGATGTGACCGTGGGCGAGTTGAAGCAGGTAGTCACCGCCGCCGCCGGAGGCGCGGCGGCAGCGTTCGAAGCGGTCCGCTATATCGACGACCGTCTGTGTTCGATCGGCTAAGCGTCGGCAGACGCGAACGGAGGACCACATGAGCGAGACCCTCAAGCATGTGACCGATGACAGCTTCCAGACCGACGTGCTCGACAGCGACAAGCCCGTGGTACTCGACTTCTGGGCGCCGTGGTGCGGTCCCTGCCGGATGATGGAGCCGGTGCTCGAGGAGATCGCCACGGAGCAGCCGGGGATCACGGTCGCCAAACTCAATGTGGACGAGAACCCCGTGACCGCCACCAAGTACGACGTCCTCTCGATCCCCACGCTGTTGGTGTTCTCCGGCGGCGAAGTCGTCAAGAAGCTGGTTGGGGCGATGCCGAAGAAGCGCCTTGCCGACGAACTCTCGGCCTGGCTCGGCTAGATCGGAGCGTCGGATGAGCCGACGTGTGATGGTGGTCGACGGGATGGGCGGCCGGATCGGCCAGGAGGTCGTCCAGCGCCTGCGGGCCGCCTTTGGCGAACACATCGAGATCCTTGCGGTGGGGACCAACTCCACCGCCACCACCGCCATGCTCAAGGCGGGCGCCAACAGGGGCGCTACCGGCGAGAACGCGGTTCGCGTCACCGCCCGCGAAGCCGATATCCTCATAGGCCCGCTCTCGGCGCTCATCCCCGACTCCATGATGGGCGAGGTGACACCGGGCATGGCCGAGGCGCTCGCGCTCTCAGGCGCCCGTAAGGTCATGCTACCGTTGACGAATCCCAGGATCGACCTGGTCGGGACCACGAAGGACCCACTGCCCCACTTGCTCGAGGAGGTCATCAGCGTGGTGACCTCGGCACTGAAAGAGGAGGTGTAGGAGATGTGTGAGGCCCGCGTGGTCATCGAGGGACCCGACGGCTCCGAGGTTGAGGCGATCGACGATGTGACGACGATCGTCCCCGAGGATGGAACGCTCAAGCTGTACGACCTCTACGGCGGACATCGCTCGGTAGAGGCGACGCTCAAAGAGGTGCGGCTGCTCGACCATGTCGTGGTGCTGAGCGCCCGATAGACCCGATCGAGACATGCGGCCCGAGCGGCCGCTAACGATGAAAGGCAGGGACGCCCATGTGCGAAGGCGGCATCAACACCGGTCAGATGAAGCTGGCCGTGGCCATGATCAACGACTCGCTCGCCCTCTCCCAGCAGCATCTCGAGCAGCTGCACCACCTTGCCGACCAGGGACGGCGCACAGCAACGAGCGCCGATCTGGCGCAGGTCACCGTGATGCTCGGCGAGGCGCGCGAGAAGCTGGAGAGCGCCGTTGCCAACCTCGCGGTGACCGATGACGACGTCACCGTAGAGCGGCTCTGACGCACAGGGATGAGCAAGAAGCGCCGCTTCAAGCAGACCCGCCCATCGCATAGCACGGTCTTCGCTCCTGACACGGGCGAAGCGCCGCTGTACTGGGAGTGCCCCGTCTGCGGCTACATCAGCGGCGACCCGTCGTTCATGGACGGGCACCACCCCTGCTCCGTGTGCGGCGCCACCGACGGCGACCGCCGTGTCTACCCCACCGAACGCATCAGGCGCCTCGACGCCCGCATCCGGCAGTACAACCGCGACGGCGAACATGAGATCGTGGTGATCCTGGTGATGGCGCTCCTCGAGGCGGTGCTGGAGGACATCCTCGACCGCATCATGGACGCCCACGGCGCCGACCTGCCGCTCCGGCGGATGGTGATGGACACCCAGCGAGCGATCGGTGTCCGCATCGGCAAGCTCTTCCCCGCGCTCGCGGGCGAGGAGTTCGAAGAGGCGGCTGCCGAGCTCGGCTATCGCGACTTCCCCTATCGTTGGCGACAGCTGCGCGAAGCGCGTAACGCGTTCATCCACGACTCACCGTTCAACGGCGCCAAGGAGACGCTCCAGCCGAGCATGGGCCACGACGCCATGGATCTTCTGGACCAGTCGTACAAGCTGTTCGTGCTCCTGAACAACCGGTTCGTGGCCGACGGACTCAGCGGGGACTGATCGCATGCCCGCCGTCTCGCTGCACGTCACCGGCGTGGTGCAGGGCGTCGGCTTCAGGCCGTTCGTGTACAACCTTGCGATGCGCCACGGGATCTCCGGCTGGGTGAAGAACACCTCCGAGGGTGTGTTCGCCCACGCCGAGGGCGGACCGGACGCCATCGGCGCCTTCGTGGCGGCCATCCGCGAAGAGGCGCCGCCGATGGCGGTGATCGACGCGGTACATGTCACCGATATCGCGGCCGAAGGGCACCAGGGTTTCGCCATCGTGGAGTCCGAGAGCATCGAAGGCACGATGACCCTGGTCTCGCCCGACATCGCGACCTGTGCGGACTGCGCCGCCGAGCTCCGCGACCCGGCGGACAGGCGTTACGGCTACCCGTTCACGAACTGCACCAACTGCGGTCCTCGCTTCACGATCATCGAGGATGTGCCGTATGACCGTCCGATGACCACGATGCGCGACTTCCCGCTGTGCGACGAATGCGCAGCCGAGTACACCGACCCCGGCGACCGGCGCTTCCACGCGCAGCCCAACGCATGCTTCCGGTGCGGGCCGCGCCTCTACCTCAACGGCGGCGACGTCGACATCGCTGATGCCGAGTGGGACCCGGCGGTGGAGGCCGTCCCCCGACCACACCGCGAGGTGAGCGTGGAGCGCGAGCGCGCAGCCGCGATCATCGACGACGCCGTACGGTTGCTCCGTAAGGGCGCGATCGTGGCCGTCAAGGGCCTGGGCGGCTTCCAGCTAGCGTGCGACGCCGCCAACGAGGACGCGGTTCTGCGGCTGCGCGAGCGCAAGCGTCGCTGGGGCAAGGCGCTCGCCGTGATGGCGCCCTCGCTGGAGGCGGTGCGCGAGCACTGCGTGATCTCTGCCGAGGAGGAGGCGCTGCTCACCGCTCCGTCGGCGCCCATCGTGCTGCTGCGCTTGAGTGACGGCGCCAGGGTGGGGGTCGCGTGCTCAGACAGTCCTCGGCGGGGGCCCTCGGCGCCTGCGGACGCCTCAAGCGTCCTCGGCACCTCCCCCGCCTGCGGAACTGCGCCGCTGACCCCCACCCTGGCGCCCTCCCTCGCCCCCGGTCTGCGCGAACTCGGCGTGATGTTGCCGTACACGCCGCTGCACCACCTGCTCCTCGACGCGTTCGGCGGGCCGCTCGTGATGACCTCGGGCAACCTGAGCGACGAACCGATCGCCACCGGGAACGCCGAGGCGCTCGAGCGGCTCGGCTCCATCGCCGACGCCTTCCTGATGCATGATCGCGACATCTACTCGCGGTACGACGACTCCGTGGAGCGGCACACCCCCGACGTTGGCGTGGAGCACATCAGACGCGCCCGCGGTCGCGCCCCCTTCCCGCTGCGGGCGCCGTTCACCAGCGATGTGGACATCCTCGCCGCAGGGCCCGAGCAGAAGAACACGTTCTGTCTGCTCACCGGAGCGCACGCGTTCGTATCGCAGCACATCGGCGACATGGAGAACGCCGAGACGCTTGCGAGCTACGAGCGCACGATCGCTCTCTACGAGCGGTTGTTCCGGGTGCGCCCGGAGGTGGTGGCCTACGATCTCCACCCCGAGTACCTCTCCACGAAGCACGCGCTCTCCCTCGGACTGCCCGCGATCGGGGTGCAGCACCATCACGCGCACATCGCCAGCGTGACGGCCGAGCACGGCGTCTCCGAGAGGGTGCTCGGCGTAGCGCTCGACGGTACCGGCTATGGCGCGGATGGCACCATCTGGGGCGGTGAATGGCTGGCCGCCGACTGGGCCGGGTTCGACCGCGTGGCGCACCTGCGCACGCTGCCGCTCCCCGGCGGGGCCGCCGCGATCCGGCGCCCCGCCCGTATGGCGCTCGGCGCTCTCTCCGAATGCGGCCTGCTCGGCCACCCGGGTGCAGCGCCGCTTCGCGAACGTCTGGCCGAGGGCGAGGAGCAGACCATCCTCGCGATGATCTCGCACGGCCTCAACACGCCGATGACGAGCTCGATGGGTCGGCTCTTCGATGCCGTAGCTGCTCTTGCGGGCGTGCGCGACGACGCGCTCTACGAGGGGCAGGCGGCCATCGAGCTCGAGGCGCTCGCCGACCCTGCCGCGCGCGGCGCGTACGCGTTCGGTCTGCTCGAGGAGCTGGGCGGCTCGCTCCAGGTGGACAGCGCGCCCGTTCTGGCCGCCGTGCTCGATGACGTCGCCGCGGGCGTGGGAGCGCCGGCGATCTCGATGCGGTTCCACCGGGCGGTGGTGTCGGCGGTCCTGGGCGTGTGCACCCGCCTCGCGCCGGACCTCGGGGTGCGCCACGTCGCGCTTGCGGGCGGGGTCTTCATGAACCGCCTGGTGGTGCGCGGCTGTGTGCTCGGCCTACGCGAAGCCGGACTCGAACCCCTCGTGCACCGCGAACTGCCCGCCAACGACGGCGGCGTCTCCTTCGGCCAGGCCGTCGTGGCGTGGGCGAGGCGCGCGGAAGCGTGATCTCTACTCGCCCGCGCGCTCCTCGCGGTCCAGGATGACCAGCATCTCGCGCAGCTGCGGTAGCACACGGGGAACCGCCGCGCGGAGGGCATGGAGCACGAGCGCGTCATCGATACCGTGGTAGTAGTGCACCAGCTTGTCACGCATGCCGACTATGTCCTGCCAGGGAATGTCGATCCACTGCTGTCGGCGTTCGATTGTGATGTAGCGTGCAGCCTCACCGAGGACTATGAGTTGATGCAGGATCGCCCCACGGTAAGGCAGGCACTCGTCCAATATGTCCTGCGTAGGCCTCCCTGAGGCAAAGACCAACATCCGCTCGCAGGCGGCCACCATGTCGGCAACGTACGCCGCCTCGCTACGCCTGCCACACATGCACCAGGTCCTCGATCACATTCCTACGGACCCGGGGATTGATGGACGCCAGTGAGCCACACTGCGCCGTGCGACCCAGCAGGTCGATCAAGAACCGCTCCGACCCGAACACCGTCTCAAGAGTCGGCTCGGCCACCTCCACGATGAGGTCCACATCGCTCTCCGGCGTCTGCTCACCACGCGCGAACGAGCCGAAGACATCGATCCTCGTCACGCCGAAACGTTCATGGAGCTCGTGCGCATGCGCGCGGATTCGCGCGATCACCTCACCGAGATCGCGCACCGGAGTCGCCCCTGCGTGCCGATGAAGCACAGCGGTGCCGTAGGCTGCGGGTGCCTCGGCAGCCAGAAGCGGCGCCTCCCCTATGCCAAGAGCGTCGGCAACGAGCGAGAGCCGCTTGAGAGAGACGCACCCGTACCGCTCCTTCTCCCAGCGCGCGATCTGCTGCTGGTGTACACCCACCAGTTCGGCCAACTCACGCTGTGAGAGCCCCTGGGCGATGCGGGCGGTGATGAGCTGCGAGCCGATGTCCGATAGCGGTGCCATGCAGACAGATTACATCTATTTCGATGTTCTTACAACGAAATCATTGTCTGCTGCTCTTGCGCCTGAGCGCCCCGACTGGATCGGCTGATGAGTCCTTACCGCGATACGGCCGCCACACTCGGCAATGAGGCCGCCTCCCGCTATAGTGGACGGGTGCCGTCAATGGCCGACCGTACGCACGAAGCAGGAGGGTCTGTATGTGCCTCGCAATCCCAGCGCGGATCGTCTCCGAGCCCAACGAGATCGAGATGGCCGAGGTGGACATCCTCGGCGTGAAGCGTCACGTAAGCCTCATGATGACCCCGGACGCGGTCGTGGGTGACCACGTGCTCGTACACGCCGGGTTCGCCATCCAGAAGATCGACGAGGAGTTCGCCGCCGAGACCCTCGAGATGCTGCGGAGCATGGGCATCAAGCACGCCGACGAGCTCGCTGCGGAGATGGAGGCCGGCGAGGCATCGGCCGATGAGGCTCCTGGCGAGACCGCCGAGGTCCCGGCATCGTGAACGACATCCTCGACGGCTTCCGCGACCCGGAGGTCGCGCGCACCCTGGTCGAGGCCATCCACAGCACCGCGCAGGAGCCCTGCACGCTGATGGAGGTCTGCGGCACCCACACCATGGCCATCGCCAAGCACGGCCTGCGTGGCCTGATGCCGGAGACCATCAAGCTCCTGTCGGGCCCCGGCTGCCCGGTCTGCGTGACCGCGAACCCGGATATCGACCTCGCCATCGAGATGGCGCGGCAGCCGGGTGTGATCCTCACCACCTTCGGCGACATGATGAAAGTGCCGGGATCGTACTCGTCGCTCTCGGCGGAGAAGGCCGAGGGGCGCGATGTGCGCGTGGTGTACTCCCCGCTCGACTCCCTCGCCCTCGCCGAACGCGAGCCCGACAAGCACGTGGTCTTCCTCGGCGTGGGCTTCGAGACGACCGCCCCCACCGTGGCGCTCACGATCAAGGAGGCCGCACGCCGCGGGCTCTCCAACTGGTCGGCGCTCTCGCTCCACAAGACGGTCCCAGGTGCGTTGCAGGCGCTCGTGAACGATCCCGAGGTGCGCGTGACGGGCTTCATCCTTCCCGGCCACGTCTCCACCATCATCGGCACCGGCCCGTACGAGTTCCTGGCCGCCGAGTACGGCGTGCCGGGCGTGATCACCGGCTTCGAGCCGGTGGACGTGCTGCAGGGCGTGTGGATGCTCGCGCGCCAACTCGCCGAGGGCCGTGCCGAGATAGAGATCGCGTACGGACGCGGCGTTGACGCCTCGGGCAACCGCGCGGCGATCGCGGCGATGGAAGCCGCGTTCGAGCCGTGCGACTCCGAATGGCGCGGGATCGGCGTGATCCCCGGCACCGGCCTCGCGCTGCGGCCGGAGTTCTCCCGGTACGACGCCCGCGTGCGTGTCCCTGTCACACCGCCCGAGCCACGCGAGATCAAGGGCTGCCAGTGCGGCGACGTGCTGCGCGGCGTGGTGCTGCCGTTCGACTGCAAGCTGTTCGGCCGCGCCTGCACGCCGGAGCACCCGGTGGGCCCCTGCATGGTCTCGAGCGAAGGCTCGTGCGCCGCGTACTACCGGTATACCGACTACGGCAAGGGGCAGGACTGACCCTGCCGGCGCCACCGCCGGACGGGGACCCCCCTGCGATATGGAGGTCCACATGCGCTCTGATCGGATCCTGCTGGCTCATGGCAGCGGCGGCACCATGATGAAGGAGCTCATCGAGGAGATCTTCGTTGCCGAGTTCGGTGATGAGATCCTGCTCCGTATGGATGACGCGGCGGCCCTCGATATGCCCACGAGCAGGCTGGCATTCTCGACCGACACCTACACCGTGAGCCCGCTCTTCTTCCCGGGCGGCGACATCGGACGCCTCGCCGTCTGCGGCACCGTGAACGACGTGGCCACATCGGGCGCGCAACCGCTCTACCTCTCGGTGGGCTTCGTCCTCGAGGAGGGGCTCGCCGTCGCCGACCTCAAGCGGATCCTCGTCTCGATGCGGGATGCGGCAGCCGAGGCCGGCGTGCGCATCGTCACCGGCGACACGAAAGTGGTGGAGCGTGGGCACGGCGACGGCGTGTACGTGAACACCGCGGGAGTGGGCGCGCTCGGCGACGGGATCGACCTCTCCGGCTCCCACTGCCGCCCCGGCGACGTGGTGCTGCTCTCGGGCACGCTCGGCGACCACGGGGTGGCTGTGATCTCCACGCGCGAGGGGCTGTCCTTCTCCACCGACATCCGCACCGACGCCGCACCGCTCAACCACCTCGTGGCGGCCGTGCTCGAGGCTGCCCCTGACGTACGGTGCTTCCGGGACCCCACCAGGGGCGGGCTGGCGAGCACATTGAACGAACTGGCGGAGGCCTCGGGCGTCTCGATCACCGTGGAGGAACCCGATGTGCCGGTGAACGAGCAGGTCCGCGGCGCATGCGAGATGCTCGGCTACGACGTCTACCAGGTAGCCAACGAAGGCAAAATGGTGGCGGTAGTGCCTGCCGAACAGGCCGAGGCGGCGCTCGCGGCGATGAAGGCCGCCCCATACGGAGCCGAGGCCGCGGTCATCGGCGCGGTGGCCGAGGGTCCAGCGGGCAAGGTGTACGTGCGGACGTCGTTCGGCGCCACGCGCATCATGGACATGCTCGTGGGCGAGCAGCTTCCCCGCATCTGCTGAGCGGCGAGGCGGCCAACCACCGCATGCGTCTCGAGGGGCGATGATGGGACACGCTGTCTCGTATCGGAGCGGACTCGCCCGGATCGCCGTCGCCGGCGTCGTGTGGGGCTCGATCCCCCTGCTCTCCAGGCAGGTCGACACCAGCGCTTTGGTGATCGTCTTCTGGCGTGTGGCCTTCGCATTCGCCGCGGCCACGATCATCCTCCTGCTCCGCCGACGGCTGAGCGACGTGAGGCGCCTCACCCCGCGTCGGCTGCTCGGCCTGTCCGCCATGGGAGTGGTACTCGCCCTCAACTGGGTCCTGTTCTTCAGCGCGCTGCAGCTCACGAGCGTTGCTGTCGCCGTGCTGCTGACCTACACGGGTCCGGTCCTCGTGACCGCGCTCTCCCCTCTCGTCACCCGCGAGCCGTTCGATGCTCGTGCGCTCGCTCCTCTCGGGTTCGCGCTTGCGGGTACGGTGGTCATCGTGGGGCCGGCGGGCCTCGCGCTCTCTGGCGGCACGCATCTGCTCGGCGCGGCGCTCGCGTTCGCCTCGGCGTTCACGTACTCCATCGGCGTGGTGGTCGCGAAGCGGCTGCTCGAAGGCATCCCTGTGCCCGTGTACATGGCGGGCGAGACGCTGGCGGCCTCGGTCGTGCTCCTGCCCGCGATGCTCCTGCTCCCAGGGCCATCCACCGCCGTGGAGTGGGGGTCGCTGGCAACGCTCGGCGTGGTCCATACGGCCGGCACCGGCCTCCTCTTCCTCACGGGCCTCCGCGCCGTGCGCGCCGACCACGCGGCGATACTCACCTACGCCGAACCGGTGGCTGCGGTGCTCTTCGCCGCCGCATTCCTCGCCGAGCCGCTCACCCTCCCCACCGTGGCCGGCGGGGCGATGGTCGTGCTTGGCGGCATACTGGTGGCTAGAATGGAACCGACCCCCGGCATCGAGGCTCCGGTCCCGGTGATGGAAGCCCATGACGTCTGAGGAGGCCCCGCGATGTCTGCACGCGAGAGACTGATCGAGATGGACGCGATCGCCCGGCTGCGAGCCCGCGACGTGAGCCTGTTCAGCGACGACCTGGACGCGCGTATCCCCATCATGCAGCGACTGGGCTGGACCGACCTCGCCAAGAAGGCGACGGGCCGTCTGCCCCTGCTCGCCAACCTCGCCGACGCCATCGTGAACGAAGGTGCCACCGACCTGCTGCTCCTCGGCATGGGTGGCTCGTCGCTCGCGCCGCTCGTGATGTCCAGGATGATCGAGGGCGCCGCCGGGTTCCCACGCCTGCACGTGCTGGACACCACGTCACCGGTGCAGGTGGCTACGGCCCTCGATCGGCTGGAGCCCCATTCCACCTTCGTGATCGTGGCAAGCAAGTCGGGCACCACCATCGAGCCCCTCTCGCTCTACGCGATCGTGCGCGAATGGTTCACGGCCGCGGGAATGGTCAAGGCCGAAGCGGGCCGGCACATCGTGGTGATCACCGACCCCGGCTCGCCGTTGGAGAAGCGTCGCCAGCGCGACATGCTCCGCATCGCTCTGACCGCGCCGGCGACCGTGGGCGGCCGGTACTCGGCGCTCAGCATGTTCGGGCTTGCGCCGGCCGCGCTCACCGGCATCCACCTGCCTTCCGTGATCGCCCGCGCCGAGGCGATGGAAGACGCGTGCGCAGCGCCCATCGACGAGAACCCCGGCGCCCTGCTCGCGGCCTGGATCGCCGACTCATGCGAGGCCGGCAAGGACAAGCTCACGCTGGTCACGTCCGGCCCGTTCGCGCCGTTCGGCCTGTGGGTCGAGCAGCTTGTGGCCGAGTCGCTCGGCAAGAACGGCACCGGGGTCGTGCCGGTGATAGAGGCCGACCCCGCCGGAGCTGACGCCTACGGAAGCGACCGAGCGTTCGTGGTGCTGCGCTTCGGCGATGACACGACCCTCGCCGACTGGTCGCGACGGATCTCCGAGCGACACCCTGTGTTCGAGCTGACGGTCGCCGACGTCTTCGACATCGGCGCCGAGTTCGTCCGCTGGGAGCACGCCGTGGCGCTCGCGGGCGTGCTTCTCGGCGTGAACCCGTTCGATGAGCCGTCCGTCACGGAAGCCAAGCGCGCGACCTCGGCGATACTCGACGGCGGTGCGGCAGAGGTGCCCGCAGCCAGCGCGGATGTCGGCGGCACGTGGATCACGTACGCGGGTGCGCTGGAGGGTGAGGCGCCCGCGACGCGCACGGACGCGCTCGCACACGCGGTGGGCTCGCTCCGCGGCGGCGATTACCTGGCGCTGCTGGTCTACGCGCCTGAGGACGATGAGCGGCTCGCTCCGCTCCGGGACGCCTGTGCCGCGGTCAGCCACGCCAGCGGACACGCCGTCTGCTTCGAGCTGGGGCCGCGTTACCTGCACTCCACCGGCCAACTGCACAAGGGCGGACCGAACACCGGCGTGTTCGTGCTCGTGACGGCACGCGACAGGGCCGACATCGAGGTCCCCGGACAACCGTTCACGCTCGCCGCGCTCCACCGTGCGCAGGCCGAAGGCGACCTCGTGACGCTCGCCGCCCATGGCCGGCGCGTCCTGCGGCTCGACCTGCCGTCCACGGACGCCGAGGTGCTCGCCAACCTCGCCCGCGACCTCGAGGCTGCCGCTCGCACCTGACGGGACCGGTCTCCCGTAGTACGTCCGCACCGCGCATAGGATCGCGCACGCGAACGCCGGCCCCGCCGAATGGCGGGACCGGCGCCGCTCGCATGCCCCCTGGGGGTGGGGCGTGGAGCGTGAGAGCTACTTGCTCTTCGCGAACATCGAGCCGACCTTGTCGAGGCCGTGCTGCTTCTCATGCCGCTCGCTCGCGGTGCCGTGGATCCTCATCCAGATGTGGTCCACGTTCTTGGGAAGCTGCCCGTCGAGCTTGCTGACGATGATGATCGTGAACAGGCTGAGCGGGAAGGTGAACAGCACCGGATAGGTCAGCGAACCCACGAATCCGAGAAGACCCTCGTGCCCGATCGTCCCCAACTGCTGCATGATGTTCAGGAAGATGATCGAGATCGCGCCGATCAGGCCCACGAGCATGCCTGCGGTAGCGCCCTTCTCGGTCGTACCCTTCCACCAGATCCCGGTGAGGAGCATCGGCACGAACGCCGAGGCGCCTACGGAGAATGCCCAGGTCACCATCATCGCGATGAGCGCCGGGTACGCCTGATCGAGACCGAAGTGCGGTATGGCCAGGCCGATCAGCAGTGCCACACCGGCGAAGGCGAGGACGGCGGTCTTGCCGAAGGCCACGCGCTTGGCTTCGCTGGCGTCCTTGTTGATGTACTTCTCGTAGACGTCGTGGCCCAGGGCCGACGCCGCTGCGATCAGCAGGCCGCCGACGGTGGAGAACATGGCCGCGAACGCGCCGGCCGACACGATGCCCATCATCCACTGGCCGCCCAGGATCTCGCCGAGCGCCGGCATCAACTGGTCGGGCTTGGTGAGCAGACCGTGAACGGTAGCCGCGTTGACGGTCCCGCCGTCGGCGAGGAACTCACGGATGATACCCAGACCGGCGAGACCGACGATCGTCGAGCCGATGTAGAACACGCTGATGAAGACGAGCACCCAGAAGGTCGAGCGGCGTGCCGCCTTGCCCGAGGGGTTCGTGTAGTAGCGGTTGAGGATGTGCGGGAGGCCCGCGGTGCCCAACACGAGCGCGAGCACCATCGAGAACTGGTCGAAGCCGTTGTAGCGGTGACCGGGCTCGTTGAACGCCATCTCACGATCGGTGTGGAGCTTGTTGGAGGCGTAGAACGCGATGCGGATGGTGCCGTCGGCTCCCGACTCGATGAATTCGTCGACTTCGGTCATCTCCTCGGCGGTCATGACCTCGGCCGCCTTGTCGTACGGCGTGACACCCGCGTCATCGGGTGCTGTGAGCTGCTCGGCCGTGTACGCCTTCGTGTTCACGATCGGCTGCTGCGATTCGGCCTCAAGGGCCTCCGGATAGTTGAACCCGTTGCCGAACGCGAAGACGACCATCAGGATCATCGCGAACGCCAGCCACCAGAACTGGAAGATCTGGTTCATCGTCGTGCCCTTCATGCCACCCACGGACACGTAGAACGCGATGATGGCGGCCACGACGACGACACCGGACGTATACCCGTCCATGCCGAGGAACCCGCCGCCCACGAGCACCTGCCACGTGGTGCCCGCACCGTACATCTGCGGCGCCATGTAGAAGAGCGACGTGAGCAGCACGCCGAGCACCGTGATCAGCCGGATGCGGTTGCTGCCGAACCGGCCGAAGGCGAAGTCGGCCACCGTGTACTCGCCGAAGCGGCGGAGCGGTGACGCGATGAACAGCACGACGACCATGAAGCCGCCGGCGAAACCGGCCGCATACCAGATGCCGTCGAGGCCGGACGCGTAGATCGCACCGGCCACGCCCAGGAAGGAGGCGGCCGACAGGTAGTCGCCTGAGATCGCCGAGGCGTTGGCGAACGAACCGACTTTGCGGCCGGCGAGATAGAAGTCGGCCGTAGTGCGCGTGAAGCGGCGCGAGAAGATCGAGAGGCCGATCGTGAAGAGCGTCAGCCCGATGAC
The DNA here is from genome assembly GCF_023161965.1 of Anaerosoma tenue. NCBI lineage: Bacteria > Bacillati > Actinomycetota > Coriobacteriia > Anaerosomatales > Anaerosomataceae > Anaerosoma > Anaerosoma tenue. The sequence continues at coordinate 96,070 of NZ_JALNTY010000004.1, read as the reverse complement.
GAGGATGATGGCGATCGTGTTCACGACTGCACCTCCTCGTGGGCGGTGCGGGCGGCGATCTCATCGGCCATCGCGAGCAGACGCTCGTCGAGCCTGTCGGCCTGCTTGGAGTAGGTCCAGGCCATGGCCCAGAGGAAGACGAAGTAGAAGAACCCTACGAAGAGGTAGTTGGCGGTGAACCCGCCCCAGACCTCTACCGAATACCACGTCTTCCACCACACCGATGACGCGGGGACCCCGAGGGTCACCGCGAAGAAGATCGCGCCGTACGTGAAGCTCAGCTTCCGCTGGCCCCGGAACACGGCGTCGACGCTTTCGATCGTGTCGATGTGATCGCCGTGCTGTATTTGACGACCGTCGGCAGAGAGGGCTGCCGAGCCATGTGCTGTCGTCTCTCCCATCTGTGCACCTCCTTCGTCCGAAGACGGCTGTGAGCGACCGGCGATCACTCGGCTTTCACGACAAGAACGGGGACCGGCGCGCCTTTGACGACCGTCTCGGCCACGCTGCCCAGGGCTATACGCTTGAGGCCTGTGCGCCCCGTGTCGCCGACCACGATCATGTCGGCCTTCCACTCCTCGGCGACGTGCACGATCCGCTTGGCTACGCCGCCTTGCACCACCTCGACCTCGCACGACACGCCGTTGCGCTCGCACATGGTCTTGGCGAGCACGAGCCCCTTGACCGATGCATGGACGCCTTCGTAGACGTCCTCGTCCATGACCTCCTCGGGATACTCAAGAGCCTCGAGGCCGGTATCCACGTAGATGGCCTTGACCGATGCGCCGAACGTCTTCGCGAGCATCACCGCATACTCGGTCGCCGCAACAGACGGTGCGGAACCGTCGGTCGGCAGAAGGATGCGCCCGATCTCGTGACAGATCTCATCGATGTCACCGAGCCTGACGTCCTCGGCAGAACCCTTGATGCAAACGTCCATACGTCCCACCTCCCCAGCTGTCCAACGGGCGGCGGTCGCACGCCCGCAAGACCACACTAGACGCGAGGGCCTGAGGGATGGAACGAAGCTGTCGCGTGCGGCGGCAGCGGGTCGGCGGAGGGTGCGGCAGAAGCGGTAAGCGGCTCACGCGCCGTTCACGGAGCGCGCCGTCCGCCGTTCACCGGTGTGAGAGGGCCGCTCGTCGGCGAATGGACGCGCGGTGGAAGCCGCTAGAGCTCGATGATGCTGGCCGTGGGCGGGTCAGCGGCACAGTCGAGCAGGGCAACGGTGGGACCCCGGCCATCCCGCGAACGGCCGCCGGCGCTTCCGGGGTTCACGTGAAGGAGTCCGCCGACATGCTCCACGCGGGCCCGGTGCGTGTGACCGCTCACCAGCACGGTGACCCCCTCGGGCACTCCCGCACGCAGCAGGGGCGCGGCCTGGTGGACGACCATGACCCGCTGTCCGTCGGCCTGGATGACGGCGCGGTCCTGCAACCGCCACTCAAGCTCGCCCGAGTCCATGTTCCCCCGTACCGCGATCACCGGGGCGATCGCCTCGAGGTGGTCGAGGATCCATGCGGGGCCGATGTCCCCGGCGTGTATGATCCGGTCGACATCCCGGAACGCCTCGTCGACCCCCGGCGGGAGCGTTCCATGGGTGTCTGAAAGCACGCCGATCAGCACGGCTAGATTCCCAGGACGCGCTTCAGCGCAGGTGCGCGTCGTCTTGAGACGGGTATGCGCGTATGCGCCCGGTCCTTCAGCGTCAGCTCCATCGTGCCGCCGTACATGGGAGCGACCTCGGCCACGTGGGAGAGGTTCACAAGGAAGCGGCGGTGGACCCGGAAGTACCCCTGCGACTCCAGGCGGCTCTCAAGATCGGCCAGCGAGAACGTAGAGAGGTATCGTTCGCCATCAGTGAACATGTAGCTGTAGTCGTCCTTGGCCATGACGTGAGTGATATCGGCCACCTGGAGCAGGAGCTTGCGACCGCCCTTCTCCACGGGGATCCGCTCCACGCGCACCGGTGTCTCGGCGGCCGGGGCGATGCGCTCGATCGCCATCTTGAGCCGCGCGGCCTCGACGGGCTTCACGAGATAGTCGGTGGCGGCCACCTCGAAGGCCTTCACCGCATGTTCGCTGTGCGCGGTGACGAACACGAGCGCGGGAGGATGGTCGAGCCCGGAAAGCGCCTCGGCCAACTCTATCCCGCTGAGTCCCGGCATGCTGACATCGAGGAAGACGACATCGTACGGAATGGCGCGGATGAGTTGAAGCGCCTCGCTCGCGCTGCCGGCCTCGCCCACGACCTCAACGCCGCCGGCCTCGCCCAGCAGGTAGCGGAGTTCGGAGCGCGCGGGGACCTCGTCGTCCACCAGCAACGCTTTGAGCATCGTGGTCATCGGTCCACTCTCTCCGGCGAGGACGCGATCGTCACCGTCACCACGGTCCCCTCTCCGCCCTCGCTTTCCACGCTCAGGCCGCTTCCGGGGCCGAAGTGCCCCTTCAGTCTATCGTGGACGTTGCCCAAAGCGATACCGAGGCCGGTCCCGAATCCCACCTCGAGCACGCGCGGCAGGTCCTCCTCGGATATTCCCACGCCATCGTCGGAGATCGCCACGCTGATGTCTCCATCGACCCTGCCGGCCGTGATCGACACGGTGAGAGGACCCTCCTCGCGGACACCGTGCTGCACGCAGTTCTCCACGATCGGCTGCAGGATGAACGCGGGCACGTGGGTCGCCAGCACCTCGGGGTCGAGGTCGGAGACCACGCGCAAGCGGTCGCCGAACCGTGCCTGCTCGAACCGCAGATAGGTGAGGGCGTACTCGACCTCGCGCTCGAGCGGGACGAGCCCCTCGTTGTCCTCAAGCATCCGCCGGTAGAAGGCCGCGAATTCGCGAAGGAGGTCGCGCGCGCCTCCCGGATCGGTGCGGATCATCATCGCGATGGTGTTGATCGTGTTGAACAGGAAATGCGGGTTGATCTGCGCCTGCAGCGCCTTGAGCTCCATCCTGCACGCCAGCTCGGTCTGGTGCTCGAGCTCCGAGAGCTCGAGTTGTGTCGACAGGAGGCGGGCGAGACCGCTCACCATGGCGATCTGGGTCTCGTTCAACAGCCTGGCCGTGGTGTAGTAGAACTTCAGCGTACCTACGGGCTTCTCGCGGACTTCCAGCGGAACCACGATCGCCGCGCGCAACAGGCAGTCGCGCCGTGGACAGCCGATCTCGTCCTTCGTGCCAAGGATGCGATGCTCGTTGGTCTCAAGCGCCTCGCGCGTGGCCTTCGTGAGGATCGGCCCGCCCACCTCGTGGTGGTCCTCCCCGATGCCCGCGAAACCGAGAACGGTCTCGGTGTCGGTGATCGCCACCGCAGCCGCCTCGCTCTCGGCGAGCGCCAGCCTGCAGACCTCCTGCGCGGTCTCGGCGTAGAGACCACGGCGCAGGTACGCCAGCGACCGGTCGGCGATCACCACGATCTGGTGTGACTGAAGCGCCTTGATGTGATCGGGGCGGCTGATGAGCCGCATCGCCACGGTCCCCACCGCCGTGGTGGCGAGGGCGATCGTGGCAGCGATGAACACCGGCTCGGGCACCATCCCGAACAGACCCGCTCCCACGACGATGGCGATGATCGCCGTTGCCAGGAGCAGGGTCGCGTCAACGACCCATGAGCGAACCGATGCGATGGCCCAGACCCCTTCCCGTCTCGTCGCCGGCCGTGAGGAACGCGTAGCGCCGACCCGTATCGGCAAAGCCTGCCGAGCGATACAGCGCCAGCGCGGCGGCGTTCCCCGTCCGCGCCGAGAGCGTCATGTGCCGCGCCCTGCCGTCCCGTGCTCGCGAAACGGCCGCCTCCAGCAGAAGCGATCCGATGCCGACACGGCGGTCGGACGCGCGCACGCAGAGCCGACCCAGCACCGCCGACCCACGGTCGACCGTGCTCAGAGTATAGCCGACGCAACGCCCGTCACGCTCGGCCAAGGTGACCCCGCCGGCATCGAGGAACCTCCGCATCAAGCGGAGATCGTAGCGCCAGAACGGCTCGAAACACTCGCCGTCGATGGCGATGATCTCCTCGGCGTCGGCCGTCAGGGCGGGTCGCATCGAGACATCGGGGCGCCCGGGAACGGCCGCGGGGCTCACCGGGGTGAGCTCGAGCACGGCGAGCGTCTCGCGGACGCGCATGCCTGCGGCCTCATACACGGGTACATCGCCGGACATGACCGGCGGGCTCACCAGACCGGAGAATCCGTGCTCGGCCGCACAGACCGAGAGGTGGGTGACCGCGTCGCCGATATGGCGTACCGGACACCACAGGGCGTCGATGCCAAGCAGGTCGAGGTGGTCGCGCCACCGGTCCAGCACGGCCACATCGCCCCGCCCGCTCACCTGGATCGTCCAGGGACGGTCGCGATGGTGCGCACGGAGCGTCTGCTCGTCGGGAAACACACGGGCAGCGACCAGCGCCCGCGCAAGCTTGTCTACCTGGGCCGCCGTGGCGTCCGTGAAGACGCGCCCCGTCATGAGGACAGCCAGCCCAGTTCGTTGGCCGCTAGTAGCAGTCCCACCACCAGCAGCATCGCCGCGAAGGCCACTCGGACCGTCTTCTCCTGCGACGCCGCCGTGACCCTGGCGCCCAACATGGCGCCGGGAACGACACCAAGAGACATGCCGAGCGCGATGGCGATGTCGATGTGACCCAGGAGGTAGTGGGTGATGGTGCCGGGGACCGCGAGTATCAGCACGGCGATGAGGCTCGTGCCGACCGCGCGCTTGGCATCGAAGCCGAGGAAGCGCACGAGCGCTGGAACGACGACGAACCCGCCGCCAAGCCCCAGGAATCCCGAGTACACGCCGGTGATCGCACCGATGGCGGCGAGCCAGAGCCAGGAGTCCCTGCGCCCGGCCATCGCGGCCTTCACATGCGCTGCCTGCTCCGGACGCAGTGCGAGCTGCGCCATGTCGAACGACATCCAGGCGATAAGGGCAGCGGTGAGATACAGCACCACGTCACCGCCCACGAGCGAGGTGAGCCACGCACCCAGGACTGAGAAGGCGGCGCCCACCGCGCCGAGCGTGAGACCCACGCGCGTGTCGAGCAACCCCCGTCGACGGTACTCGATCACCCCGGTGATCGCCGTAGGGATGATCACAGGGAGCGGCGTCCCCACCGCAACGAGTTCCGAACCGCCAAGGATCAGGCGTATCGCGGGGGTGGTGATCATCCCGCCACCGATCCCGAACTGACCGGAGAGGTATCCCGCGACGAACCCGACGCCCGCCGCTGCAAGCCACGTCTCCGACACGAGCTCAGTCGATCCTGATCCCGGGGAACCGGCCGGTGAGCGCCCCGCGGTCCACACGCCGCTCGCCGGTGAACAGCGACTGCAGGGGCAAATCCGTCCAGAGCCGGTCCATGAGCATCGGCCACCGACGCTGGAAGACGAAGTACCGCTCGCAGTTGTCGCGCGCGTATCGCTGCGCCTCGGGCACCTGTCGCCGGGCGATATCGATGTACACGGCGCGCTCCTTGCCGGCAACGGCCCGGAGCAGAGCGGTGACCCGGCTGCGCCAGCCGATGGACCCGTCCACAAGGCGTCCGGGATACGGCGCCAGGGACTCGGCGGTCACCTGCCGAAGATCGACCTGCGACTTGGAGAACTCAAGCTTCCTGTGCGCGTAGATGAACCTGAAGACGTCGTTGCCGAAAAGCATCGCCCTGCTCGCGGGCGCCGGAGGCCGATGCACCACCGACCATTCGTTGTCGAGGAACATGTCGGCGCCATGCATCCGGGCGTTGACGACATAGTCGATGTCTTCCCCTCGCACCGTCCAGGGGTCGAACGGCACGTTGCAGTACATGTCGCGATGGAGTGCGAGGCACCCGCCGAACGCTAGCGACGTAGGCTTGATCCGCGGCGGGCGGGCCACCGCCGTGACGGCACGATCGAAGAACTCCCCCTGCCGCCAGAACGTGTCCGACCAGGGATCCGCACCGGCACGTGCCAGCGCCCCAGAATCGTCACGATAGAGTCCCGTCTTCGCGTAGACCATGCCCCCGTCCGGATGCCGTCCGCCGAGCTCCTCAAGCGCTCTGTCGAGGAAGTCCGCCGAGTCCACCACTTCGTCGTCGTCCACGAAGACGACCGCCTCGCTGCCAAGCACCGCGGCCATCGCCAACCCTGCATTGCGGGCACCACCGTAGGATGAGAGCCCCACGCCGTCGATGACGTCCGCGAACTCCATCTGCTCGAGCCGCCGGTGAAGCGAGCCCAACTCGGCTTGGCCGAACACGAAAGTGTCGAGATCCGGCATGTCCGCAAGCACGTCGCGAACGCCGTCTTCGGCGGCATTTGCAGTGGCCTCGTCGGCGGCGGCGACCGCCACGATGATCCGCCCGAGACCGGTGACGCCCTCAAGCGACCGCAGACACTCCTGCAGCTGGCCGGTCTGCCCCACCACCGTCGGGTGGTCGAACGGCGTGCGGGTCTTCGACGATCCGCCGCGTGTGCGCCGCTTCGTCCAGAACGTCGGGATGATGACAGTAGGCTGCACTCCGGTCCTTTCGCGGTTCCACTCATCCACCGTGCGAGGTCGGCTTCCATGATAGCGGTTCATCTCCGCCGATGATGCCCAGCGGCGCGCCGCAGCGCGCACAGGCTCCATCGCTCACGTGTCGATCGACGATCGTGTAGCCTCGCCGGCGCACCGCGACCGAGCCGCACGCCGGACACACGGTGTCCTCTCCGCCGGGCACGTCCACATTGCCGAGGAAGACGTGGTGCAGCCGCTCCTCATGTCCGATCCGCCGTGCACGCTCGAGCGTCTCGAGCGGCGTGCGTTCGAGATGCGACAGGTCGAGGTACGGGAAGAAACGGGTGATGTGCCACGGCGTGTCCTCGCCGAGACCGCTGCGGATCCACCCCGCGATACCCCGCAGAGTACGGTCGTCATCGTTCACAGTGGGGATGACGTTGGTGACGACCTCCACGTGCATGCCCCACCTCGACTTAGCACGCTCCGCCATCTCCAGCACCGGCTTCACCGAACGCACCTTGCAGAGTCTCCTGTAGGTCGCGTCGTCGAATCCCTTGACATCGACCCGCCACACGTCGATAAGCGGCCCGAGCAGGTCAAGACCCGCCTCGGTGACATACCCGTTGGTCACCATCACCGTGTAGAGGCCGTTCTCGTGGGAGTACCGTGCGACGTCGAGCACGTACTCGGCCCAGATGACCGGCTCGTTGTAGGTGAACGCCACCCCTGCGCAACCGTGTCGACGGGCCAGATCCGGCACTGCCGACGGCTCCAGGAACTCGAGGTGCGGGTCTTCGCCCACCGCGGCACGGCTGATCTGCCAGTTCTGACAGTGCGCGCATCGCATGGAACAGCCGACGCTGCCGAGCGAGAGCGCCGTGGTGCCAGGCCGGTAGTGGAAGACCGGCTTCTTCTCGATCGGATCGACCGCGACCGACGAGACCAGCCCGTACGTCAGCGCGATGAGCCGCCCGGCGCGGTTCTCACGCACACCGCAAGTACCACGCGCTCCTACTGCTATGCGGCAGTCGTTGGGGCATAGAAGGCAGTGGATCCGCGAGCCATCCGGCTCCCACAGAAGCGCTTCGTGCTCCATGATGCCTCCTAGCCGGGGGCCAGGCGCACCTGATCTCCTCCGGCGCGTATCGCCTCGAGAAGGGCGGCGTCGGCCGACTCCAGCACATCACGCGCCTCCGCCCCCCGCGGGGCGGAGGCCACACCGATCGATATCGTGGCCTTCACGCCCTGTGTATACCCGGAGCCGTCGCCCGCCGGTGCGAACGCAGACACGCCCTCGCGCAGCTTCTCGGCCGCGGCGAACGCCTCGGTCTTGTTCACGCCCGACAGCGCAACGGCGAATCGGTCACCGGTCCACCGCGCCAGAACATCCGTGGCGCGAAGGCATGCGTTGAAGCGTCCCCCGATCGCACGCAGCGCCTCGTCAGCCTCGGATCCATCGTTCGCGCCACGGATGGCATCGAGCCCGTCGACGTCTATCAACGCCACGCATACCGGCGACCCGTAACGGTTCAGGCGAGCGATCTCGACGGCCAGACGATCGCCGAAGGAGCGCGTGTTCCACAGGCCCGTCGCCGGATCGAGTGTCTGGGTCTCGGCGAGAGAGGCCGCATGCTCGCGGAGGAGGCGCCGCTGGAGAGGCAGGCAGAGATCCCAGCTCGACTCGGCATTGTATATCGCGGCCGCGTGCGCACGGCACGTGGGCCACCCGCATGCACCGCAGTCGAGCGCTGTCTCCCGTGTGAAACCACCCTCGGCGAGCACCGCATCGATCGCGGCATCATCCGGCACCGGCACGGAGACCGGCTCGGCCACGAAGGAACGGATGAGATCCACCGCGGGAAGCATGGTCAGCATCGCCCGGGTGCTGACCTGCGTGGTGCCGGGGCTCCTTCGTGCTGCCGCCTCGACGTTACGCTTGGCGAACAGCGACAGACCGGGGTTCACAGCGGGGCCGTCGATGCACCCCTCGCAGTTGAGCATGTCGATGACCAGCGGACCCGCTTCGCCTGCGCCGATGGCCGTGAGCAAGCGGTCTATCTCTCGAACACCGCGTACGACGTGCACCGACGCATCGGTCAGATCCCGTGAGACCAGGGTCTGCCGAGGGAACCCGTCGGTAAGCGAGATCTCCTTCAGCGCGCCAGGCCTGCTCGGCGCCGGCGCGGTCACCGAGCCTCCCGGAACCAGCGGACGTTCCTCGAGGATCAACCGCTTGAGCTCCGTGAAGTCGATCGCGACATCTATGGCGCCATCGAACGACGGGTCGAGCGCCTCATCTTTGCGCGCATAGCACGGGGAGACGTAGACGATCGCGACCTCGTGAGGGTAGACCGCCCGGATGAGTCTCGCCTGCGCCACGTAGGGCGGCACGATCGGCGCGAGCGCCTGGACGAACGCCGGGTGGTACTTGCGCACGAAGTCGATCGCCACGGGACAGGTGGACCTCAGGCTTGGCACGCTGCCCTCCCGCGCATGAAGCTGCTCGTACGCTTGGGCGACGAGCTCCTCCCCGAGGAGCGTGGTCTCGACCGAATCGAAGCCCATGACCTCAAGCGAGCGCTCGGTCTGGACGACGGTCATCGGATACAGAGCCGCGATGAACTCGCTCGCAAGCAGAGCCACCACGTGCCGGTGAGTGCGCAGCAGTTCGCGGACCCGTGGCGTGTCGTCGCGCACGGTGATGCCGCCCCGTGCGCACTCGTTCACGCACTGTCCGCACGCTATGCACTTCTCCTGGACGATATCGGCGCACTCACCGCTCACCCGGATAGCGCTCACCGGACAGCACCTGACACAGGTCCAGCAGCCGGTGCATCCCTCGGCCCCGTGGGCGATCAGCGCCCCTCGGCGCCCGTCCGCCTCACTGTCCACGCATATCCCCCCGCCCGTTCGTGACGAGCCGCTCCGCAAGGCCGAGACGCCTGAGCGCCGCCAGCAGCGGGAGGCCGAGCCCGTACACTGCCACGGCCTGGCCAAGGCCGACCGCGGCGACACCGAACAGGTACATCGTAAGCCATGTCCCTGACGCGTCCAGGCCGAGCTGCTCGATGCGGTAGAAGTCGATGCCCGCGACACCCGCCAGCATCAACGGAAGGTAGGCGGGGACGATGAGCGCGTTGGTCACGACCGGTCCCGCAAGCGCCAGCGCGGTACGATGCCGGTACCTCCAGGTCCAGAGCGCACCGAGGAGCGTAGCCAGGGAGCCGAGCACCACATCGAGGAGACCCAGGACGCCGACATGCGTGAGCATGAACGCGTTCGCGATGAACGTCCCCGCCCACAGGCCCGGTATCGCAGCGGGCGTGAGACACGCGATCACGGTGAGCGCCTCTGACAGGCGCACCTGCACAGGGCCGTAGCCGAGCGGGCTCTGGATCATCACGAGGCTGGTGGCGGCATACACCGCGGCGATCACTCCAGCCTGCGCTATGAAGCGGGTCTGACGCATCTTGCCTCCGCTCATCTGACCCTCTGCCTCGGAAGGGAGATCTCGAACGTGGTACCCGAGCCCACCGTGCTTCTCACCGATATGGTGCCGCCGCTCACGTCGACGATGTGTTTGGCGATGGCCAGGCCGAGCCCGAAGCCTCCGGTCTCCTGCGAGCGTGAGATGTCGCTGCGATAGAAGCGCTCGAACACATTGGGCAGGTCCTCCTCCGGGATACCTACGCCGGTGTCCGTCACGTCGACGACGACGCGGTCTCGAGATCTGCGCGTGGTCACCGACACGCTCCCCCCGTCGGGCGTGTACTTGCACGCGTTGTCGACAAGGATGCCCAGCGCTTCCTCGATGCGGTCCGGATCACCATGCAGCCACAGCGGCCCCTCGCGCGGTCCCGTGAATCGCAGCTCCTTGGAGAGATAGCGAGTGGCCGCGTTGGCGAGCACCTCCCGGCAGACGGCGTTGATGTCGTACCGGATCTGCCGGTACTCGACCTGCTCTTCGCTCCTGATGAGCGACAGGAGGTCGCTGCACAGCCGCGCCATCCTGCGCGACTCTCGATCGATCGCGCTCACCGCCTCCTCCTGGAGCGCGGGATCCTCGGCCCCCCACGCACGGAGGATGTTCACGTAGCCGCGGATGCCCGCCACCGGTGTGGCGAGTTCGTGCGACGCGTCCGCGATGAAACGCGCCTGCACCTCGTTACGCCGTTGAAGACCGTCGATCAACCGGTTGAGCGATCGCGCAAGGTCCGCGACCTCGGTACCGCCCTCTTCCGGCAGTCGCACGTCCAGGACCCCGACGTCGACGGAATCGGCGGTGCGCCGCAGGTCGTCGATCAGGGAGATCGCCCAGCGCGTGGTCCCCATCGCCGCAAGGAGGGACCCGGCGAGGGCGACCAGGCCGAGGACCATCATCGGAAGGCGCGTCGCGTCGAGGATGGCTTCCTGGTCCCGTGGCATGTACGAGACGTCCAGCACAGCCGCGTGCACACCCGGGAGTTCGAGCGGAACGTAGTATGAGTACACGCCGAGGTCGGCACGCACGAACATCCCCCGGATGAGCGGCTGCGCGCCAGGGAAGTCCGTCACGGGCCCGTCGCTGGTGAACGCCTGAGCACGCAGCGTCTCGTCACCCGCCTCATGGCTCTCGCCGACGCCCCATACCATGACGGGCTCATCGCCCTGCTGTTGGATCACATGCAGCGAGAAAGAGCCTTCGTACGCGAGGCCCTCGGCAAAGGGGGCCGGCGGCTCCTCCACCATGGCGGCCAGCATCGCCTCCTGGACCGCGTCAGGGCCCATGCCCGCCGACTCCGCACGCTCGCGCGCGGTATCGAGGGTGGTCCTCGTGACACGAGCGGCGGCGTCGGCAAGACGCCCGGCCGTCTCGATAGCGGCAGCCTGCATCCCGCGCGCCACCAGCGCGTAGGTGCCGACGGCGATGGTGCCCACCAGCACGACGGCGAACAGGGTGACAACGATGGCAACGCGCGAGCGGATCGTCTTGAAGCGCACCGGGTGCTAACCCCTTGCGAAGAAGTAGCCGACTCCCCTGATGGTCTGGATGATGCGGTTGTCGTGGTCCCCGATCTTGTTGCGGATGTGACACACGAAGACCTCGATCACATTCGAGTCGGTGGCACGCTTGGCGCCCCAGACCGCCTCCATGATCTCATCACGCGAGATGACTCGCCCTGCGTTGGCCACGAGATACGCGAGCAGGTCGAACTCCTTCGCGGTGAGGTCGAGTTCGGCGCCGTCACGCGTAGCCACCCGGCGCTCGGTGTCGATCGAGACGCCGGACGCCTCGACCTGGGCCGGAGTCGCCGGCGACGAGGTGCGCTTGAGGAGCGCGCGGACGCGCGACATCAGCTCGGGGATCTCGAACGGCTTACGGAGGTAGTCGTCGGCGCCAGCCTCGAACCCGGCGACGACGTCGTGCGTTTCCGCCCGCGCGGTGAGCATGAGGATCGGTACCTCCGACCCGCGCTTCCGGATGTGGCGGGCCACATCGATGCCGTCGATGCCGGGAAGCATCAGGTCGAGGACCACGAGGTCGACATCGTTGTCGAAGAGAAGATCGATGGCTGTGGGGCCGTCACCGGCCTTGAGGACATGATATCCCGCATGCCGCAACTCGAGTTCGACGAAGCGAGCGATCGTCGCGTCGTCCTCGACGATAAGGATGGTCTGCTCGGACATGGCAACGCCCCCATGGGTCTGTGACTTCGAGCGCGTGCTCCCGTCTGCGCACACGCACCTGTGGCCATGTTAACCCGCGAGCAGCGCTTCGGCTATCTGCACCGTGTTCAGAGCTGCACCCTTGCGCAGCTGGTCGGCGACGATCCAGAGCTGCAGACCGTGCCGCACGCTGTCATCCCGCCGTATCCTGCCCACGTAGCAGTCGTCCGTGCCTTCGAGCATCCCGGGCATCGGGTAGATGCGTTGGGCGGGGTCGTCGAGCACGGTCACACCCGATGCACCATCGAGCGCCTCCCGTGCCGCCGCGGGCTCGACCGCGGCGTCGAACTCCACGGCGACGGCCTCTGCGTGACAACGGAGCACCGGCACGCGCACGCAGGTCGCCGCGACGCCGATATCCGGATCGCCAAGGATCTTCTTGGTCTCGGCCACCATCTTCCATTCCTCTTTGGTGGAGCCGTCCTCGAGGAAGACGTCGATCTGCGGGATGCAGTTGAAGGCGATGCGGTGCGCGAAGGCCGACGGCTGGATCTCACGCCCGGCCAGGAGATCGCCGGTCTGCTCGTAGAGCTCGTCCATAGCCGCCTGGCCGGCGCCGGATGCCGCCTGATACGTGGAGACGACGACGCGCCTGATGGGCGCGAGGGAGCGGAGAACATCGAGCACGACGACCATCTGTATGGTGGAGCAGTTGGGATTCGCGATCACGCCGCTGTGCCACGCCAGGTCGTGGGCGTTGACCTCGGGCACGACCAGCGGCACGCCGTCTTCCATCCGGAACGCCGACGAGTTGTCGATCATCACGCATCCGGCCGAGGTGACCGCCTCTCGCATCTCCCGCGACACCGAGGCACCGGCCGAGAACAGGGCGATGTCCACGCCCTCGAAACTCCGCCGGGTCATCTCTTCCACGACGAGCTCGCCGCCGGCGAACGGCACGCGTCGGCCGGCGGAGCGAGACGACGCCAGGGGGACCACCCTGGACGCGGGGAAGTCGCGCTGGCCCAGGACCTCGAGCATCTCGCGCCCCACGGCCCCGGTGGCGCCCGCCACGGCGACCACCGGATGCGCGGCGATCGGTCTGTCCCATCCCATCACAGATCACCTTCTCCGCAGCCCGGGATCGACTCCACGACGATGTCGCCATCGGCGAGTCCGAAGCTGTCGTGAAGCGCCCGGACCGCCACATCAGCCTCGTCGCCGGCCACCACGCACGTGACCCTGATGGTCGAGGTGGAGATGAGATCGATGTTCACGCCCGCCTCAGACAGTGCGCGGAACATCTGCGCGGCGATGCCGGGGTGGGTCTTCATCCCCGCGCCCACCAGCGATACCTTGGCGATGGACTCGTCAACGACCCATTCACGGGCCCCGAGCTCGGCCACGACGGCCTCTGCCGTTCGGCGCGCGCGCACGAGATCCGTGCCGGGGACGGTGAACGAGATGTCGGTGCTCCCCGCCTCGGAGACGTTCTGGATGATCATGTCCACATTGACGTTGCTCTCGGCCATCCGGGTGAAGACCGCTGCGGCCACGCCGGGCCGGTCCGGCACGTCGCGGATGGTTATCTTGGCCTCCGAAGCGTCACACGTGACACCAGAGATGATCGCCTGCTCCATGGTCTCGTCCGCCTCCCTCACGATGGTCCCCGGCTCACCGGTGAAGCTCGACCGGCAGTGGATGACGACGCCGTGGTTGCGCGCGAACTCCACCGCACGCAGGTTCAGGACGCCCGCACCGCTCGCCGCAAGCTCGAGCATAGGTTCGTATGCGATCTCTGTGATCTTGCGCGCCCCCGGCACGATCCGCGGATCCGCCGTGTACACACCATCGACGTCGGTGTAGATCTCGCACATGTCGGCGTCGATGCCCGCCGCGATGGCCACCGCCGTGGTATCCGAGCCCCCGCGGCCGAGGGTGGTGATCTGCCCGTCGGGCGTCACGCCCTGGAAGCCGGCCACTATCACGATCTGGCCGTCTTCGAGAGCCGTACGCACACGGTCCGCCCGCACCTCGAGGATCTTGGCCTTGGTGTGACCATGATCGGTCACGATGCCCACCTGCGGCCCGGTGAAGGAGATGGCACGGCGACCGGCGGCATGGATAGCCATCGCGAGGAGCGCGATCGACACCTGCTCGCCGGTGGCGAGCAGCATGTCCATCTCGCGCTCAGGCGGTTCGGGGTCGACCTGGACGGCGAGGTCCACGAGCTCGTCAGTGAGATCGCCCATCGCCGAGACGACGGCAACGACCCGGTTACCCGCATCGGCGGTGGACACGACACGCTGGGCCACCGCACGCATGCGCTCGGGCGTACCGACCGAGGTGCCTCCGTATTTCTGGACGATGACGGCCATACGAACCTTCCGTGCGCATCGACGCGACGTCGAGAGCGGTCACGACAGGGAGTCAGTGTACCAACAACCGCGCGGTCGCACCGAGTACGTCATCAGATCGTCGGCGAGAACCCCATGCGGTCGGCGTGTGCCCGCATGCGCTCCGGCAGGGCCTCGATCGCCTCGCTCAGGAAGTGGTCCGCCAAACCGGCGCCGGACGCCTCCTCCATGCGACTCCGGATCGTGGTCAACGCGGTCCTCAGATGGGCCACGTATTCGTCGTCGTCGAGATCCGAGTCGGCGCGCATGACGAGCCGCCCCGCCTCGAGCATGAGCGGCGCCCCTGCGTCCCGCAGATCGTCGTTCACCGCGCGCTCCAGGTTGTTGGCCAGGCGTGGGCCGCCGAGCCGTCGGAAGTTGGCGAACATGCCGTCACAGATGGCGATGAACACCGCTTGCGCCTCATCGGTGCCGATGAGCGCCTCCTTGTCGCCCGGCCCCTGGGCGCGTCCTTCGCGCGACTCGAGGACCTCGACGAACGCATCAACGACGCGTGGGTCGAACTGGCCCCCGGAACAGCGCTGCAGCTCCAGGACCGCCTCCTGCTGCGAGCGTCCGCGGCGGTATGGGCGATCCGCCACCATGGCCTCGAAGGCGTCGGCCACCGTCAGCACGCGCGCGAGCAATGGGATCTCGTCGGTCTTGAGCCCGGCGGGATAGCCATGACCGTCGTAGTGTTCGTGATGGTGACGCACCACCGGCGCGATCGGCCATGGGAACGCCACCGGCTTGAGGATGTTCGCGCCGATCAGGGGATGATGCCGCATCTGGCTCATCTCTGCGTCGGTCAGCTTGCCCGGCTTGAGCAGGATGTCCTCGCTGATGCCGATCTTCCCGATGTCGTGGAGGTAGGCGGCCATCTCCAGGGCGGTCATCTGCTCGGTCGAGAGCTCCATCTGCTCGCCGATCATGAGCGCGTATTCCGCCACGCCCTCGGAGTGACCGCGGGTGTACGGGTCCTTCGCATCGACAGCGGCGGCAAGAGCGCGGACCGTTGCCAGATAGGCCTCCTGGACGCTGGAGAACAGGCCGATGTTGCCGACCGCGATGGTGACATGGTTCGCGATCGTCGACAGCAGTCGAACATCGTCACTGGTGAACCGCCGCTCGGGGTCGCGGGTGCCCACCGTTATGGAGCCGATCGTCCCCTCCGCCGTCTGGAGCGGGACACACAGCACGGCGATCGCGCTCGACGGGTCTGCCCCCGAACCATCATCGGCATCCGGACCCGCGGGATTGAAGATGAGCGGACGACCTTCACGGATGACCCATTCGGACATCGAGTTGCTCACGATCGTCGCATCGCGCCCGACGGGATCCACGCCCCGTGAGGCCCCCAGTCGCAGCTCGCCTGTCTCCTTGTCGGCGATCACGATGTATCCCAGTTCGGAGTCGAAGATGCGGAGCGCGGACTCAAGGACCGAGTCGAGCAGGCTCTCGAGATCGAGCGTGAGACCGAGAGAGCGGCTCATCTCGTACAGCGTGGCGAGCTCGAGCACCTTCTTAGTGAGCGAGTCGCTCCGTTCGCGCAGCGAGTCGGTCATGCGGTTGAAGTTCTCGGCAAGCCCGGAGACCTCGTTCGAGCCGGTGATCTCCACCTTGGCGCTGAAGTCGCCCTCCGCGAGTCGTCTCGTGCTCGTGGTCAGTGCGTGCAATGGCGTCGTGACCGAGCGCACTACCCACCAGCTCAGGCCGGCGAGCAGCAGGACGATCACGGACGACCACAGGACCACGAAGCGTGTGGCGGCCATAGTGGCATCGCGCGCGGGCGAGGCATCGACGCCGCACACGATCACGAGATGCTCTCCCTGTGACGTCGCCACGGGGATGGTGTCAGCCGCCAGACGGTAGTGGTGTGTGGGGGAGTCGTACAGGACGCTGGTGTCGGCGCCCTGGACGAGCGACTCGACCGCCGCGCTGAACTCCTCATCGGAGTACGGATCGGGTTCAGGCGCCGTTTCTCCCTGCGGGCGCCGGATCGCAACGGTGCGCCCGTGCATGTCGGTGATCAGTATCCCCGATCGTCCCCCCAGCGCGAGGCTCCCCAGCAGCTCGTCGTCTATCTCGAGGACGCTCGCGAGCGCCCAGCTATCGTGCCCATCGCCGGGGATGTCCACCTGCGACCACAGCGCGTACCCGTCGCCGAACGGGATGACCATCGGGCTGCCATCATCGACCGCTTCGAGCTCAGCCCGCGCGGGTACTGCGATGTCCCCGGCAGCGACACCCCTCGACACCGCAGCTATCGGAAGCCCGTCCCCGTCGGTCACCACGATCATATCGAGGTCGATCGCCTCGTTGGAGAAGCGCAGATGCTCCTCGATCTCCGCCGGATCCCCCCGCCCGACGATGTTCACGAACCCGGGACGCGCCGCGAGGACCTGGAGCGCCCGGGTGGCGCTGCCCGTGTGGTGCGCGAGGTCAGCGATCACGTAGTCGGCCGTCGCCCTGGCGGTCTCCTCGCCGAGCGAGCGGGTGAAGTCGCCCAGAACACGGGCGGAGACGACGGTGGCCACGATGCCGATGAGTACCGACACGAGCACGAGCGGCCAGATGATCTGGCTGCTGAGGTGCCTGCCGAACGGGTTCCTACTCATGCAGCGCGACCCCCGGTGTCGGGAGGGACCATGCACACGCCGCCACGCAAGCGACTGCTCGCGCCTGCGTGGCGCTTCACGCGCATTCTAGCATCGAGGGCCCCGGTGACGCGTCACCGGGGCCCTCGATCGCGAACGGACAGCCGTCACTCGGCCGAACAGCGGACCATCAATGCATCCCACGCGCGATCGACGTCCGACTGGATCTCGGCGAGCAACTCCTCGTTGCCGGGGGCGAACAGATGCTTGAAGCGGCCCTGCGGCTTCAGGAACTCCTCGATAGGCTTGCGGTTGGCGACCTTGACGGTCTGCCGCCACACGCCGTCCTCCACCTCGTACACGGGCCAGAAGCCGGTCTGCACGGCGAGCTTGGCGATCTCGACCGTCTTGCTCGACGGCGTGCGCCAGCCGCGCGGGCACGGCGCGAACACGTTAAGGAACGCCGGGCCTGGAGTGTTGAACGCCTTCTCGGCCTTGGTGGTGAGGTCCTTCCAGTGCGAGATCGAGGCTTGCGCGACGTACGGGACGCCGTGCGCCGCGATGATCGCCGTCAGGTCCTTCCTGCGCTGCTGCTTGCCAGCCTGCGCCGAACCCACTTCCGAAGTGGTGGCCCAGGCGCCCTTCGGTGTTGCCGAGGAGCGCTGGATGCCGGTGTTCATATACGCGCCGTTGTCGTAGCAGACGTACACCATGTCATGACCGCGTTCCATGGCGCCCGAGAGCGACTGCAGGCCGATGTCGTAGGTGCCGCCGTCACCGCCGAATGCGACGAAGCGCACCTTCTTGTCAGGGTCGATCTTCCCTGCCCGACGAAGGCCGTTGAACGCGGCCTCGACGCCGGAGATCGTCGCAGCCGAGTTCTCGAACGCGTTGTGGATGAACGGCGTCTTCCACGACGAGTACGGGTAGATGGTCGTGGAGACCTCGAGGCACCCGGTGGCGCAGCCGACCACGACGGGATCCTCGCCGGCGCCGAGCAGCACCTGGCGCACGGCGATAGAGGCGCCGCAGCCGGCACACAACCGGTGCCCACCGGCGAGACGGTCCTCGCGATGGGTGAGTTCCTTGAGATTCGCCATGTCCTAGGCCTCCTCTCTCGCGCCGAGGTACACAAGCCCGGCGGGAGCCGCAGAACCGGCGGCTATATCGGACAGGTCGTCGTAGACGCGTTCGATGAGCTCGAGCCTCACGTCAGCGCCACCCAGGCCGTAGATGTAGCCCACGACGGGCACGCGGGTCTCGAGGTCGTAGAGCGCTCCCCGTACCTCGGTGAACAGCGGACCGCCTTCGGCGCCGAACGACTCGGCACGGTCAAGCACCGCAACGGCCTTGAGGCCCTTGAGTGCCGCCGCCAACTCGGCGTACGGGAACGGACGCCACACGCGGACCTTCACCACGCCGACCTTGCGGCCGTTCGCGCGCAGCTCACGCGCGACGTGGCGGACGTTGCCGGCCGTCGAGCCGATGACGACCACGGCCGTCTCGGCGTCTTCCATCCCCCAGGTCTCGATGACGTCGAACGGGCGGCCGGACAGCTCCGAGTACTCGGCGCCGACCTCCTTGATGACCGCACGAGCGTTCTCCATCGCCTCGCGCTGCTGGCGCTTGAACTCGAAGAACGGGCCGCCCAGGCCGGAGAAGCTTCCGTGCAGGACCGGGTCATCGGTATCGAGGAGGGCGCTCGCAGACTCATAGTCGCCGACGAAATCGGCCACCGTTGCATCGTCCATCACGCACACGCGGTCGATCGAATGCGTGGTGATGAACCCGTCGAGCGCGCTGATCGCGGGAAGGAGCACGTCGGGGTGCTCGGCCACGCGCAACGCCATGATCGTGTTGTCGTAGGCCTCCTGCGCCGTCTCGGCGAAGTAGGTGACCCAGCCCGTGTCACGGGCGCCCATGATGTCACCGTGGTCGCAGTGGATGTTGATCGGCGCCGACAGCGCGCGGTTGGCGTTGGCCATCACGATCGGGAGTCGCATGCCGGAGGCGATGTGCAGCTCCTCCCACATGAGCGCGAGGCCCTGCGACGAGGTCGCCGTCATCACGCGGGCGCCTGCGGCCGACGCACCGATGCAAGCGCTCATCGCCGAGTGCTCGCTCTCCACGGTCACGTACTCGCAGTCGGTCTTGCCTTTGGCCACGAAGCCGGCGAACTCCTCGACGATCGTGGTCTGCGGGGTGATGGGATATGCGGCCACGACATCGGGCTTGCACTGGCGCATGGCTTCCGCAACGACCAGGTTGCCGGTGGTGGCGAGTGTCTTCTGCTCGGGCATCTCTACTTCACCCCCGGGAGTTCGCAGCCTTCTGGGACCATCTCGATCGCGTCCACAGGGCAGACCTGCGCGCAGATGCCGCAGCCCTTGCAGTGGTCGAGATCGAAGCTCGTGACCTTCTCGTCGGCCACGTTGATCGAGCTGTCAGGGCAGACGATCCAGCACAGGAGGCACTGCGTGCACGTGGCGTCATCGCGCCACGGACGCTCGCTCCGCCACCCACCCGTGATGTAGTCGTTGCTGTTGCCGGCCTCGGGGATGATCGCGCCGGGGGGGAACTGTCCGTAGGTCCACGATCCCATCTCGGAGATATCCCACTTCATGCCACGGTCACCTCCTCGAACGCGCGGTCCACGGACGCCCAGTTGGCGTCGATCATCTCCTGGCCGAACTTCTTCGAGAGGTTCTTGGCCAGGAGGCCCTTGAACGCCTCCAGGTCCACGACGGAGGTCGCCTTGATCAGGGCGCCGACCATCGGGGTGTTGGGGATGTCCCGCTTGATGGTGTCGAGGGCGATACCCGACGCGTCGACGCATGCAACGCGGACGCTGTCGGACACCCCGAGCTTGGCGCGGACCTCAGCGGGAGGCGTGCAGGTGTTGATGAGGATGACGCCATCGTCGTGCACGCCCTCGGCCACATCGACGATGTCGATGAGCGAGTCGTCCAGCACGATCACGATGTCGGGGTTCTCGATGTTGCAGTGGATCTCGATCGGGTCTGACGAGATGCGGGTGAACGCCTTGATCGGCGCTCCCATGCGCTCCGGACCGTATTCGGGCATCGCCTGCAGGTACTGATCGGCCGCGAGCGCGGTCTCGGCGACCACCTTTGCGGCTGTGACGGCACCCTGGCCGGCACGGGCGTGCCAGCGAATCTCCGTCAGCTGTGGCATGGGCTCCCCCTTTCTGGGATGAGTCGGCCAGGTTCGGGCGGGACGAGAGGTGAGGCCGGGTGATGTTCGATAGCCGTATCAGGATACGCGGGTACCCCGTCAGCCCGACCGGCCCGCAAAGGTCAGCGGCGGACGCCAATCGGTGAACGGTAGCAAGAATCTTCCATCAATCCATCTCACGGCGTGCTTCGAGGGCGCGACCGAGCGTCACCTCGTCGGCGTATTCCAGGTCACCGCCGACCGGAAGACCGGACGCGATGCGCGTGACGCGGACCCCCAGCGGACGGATGAGACGTGACAGGTACAGCGCGGTCGTCTCGCCCTCGATGTCCGGATCGGTGGCGAGGATCACCTCGGTGACGTCGCCCGCACGGAGGCGGTCGACCAGCTCTCGCACCCGCAACTGCTCCGGGCCGATGCCGTCGATGGGCGAGATGGCCCCTTGCAGGACGTGATACGTGCCCCTGAACTCTCCCGTGCGCTCGACGGCTACGACGTCGCGTGGCTCCTCGACCACGCAGATGGTGGCCGTGTCACGCCCGGGATCACCGCATATGTCGCACAGGTCGCCCTCAGCGAAGTTGAAGCACCGCTCACAGAAGCGGATGGTCCGCTTCACGTCGACGATCGCGTCAGCGAGACGTCCGGCCGCATCGTCATCGCCCCGCAGGATGTGATAGGCGAGCCGCTGCG
The DNA here is from genome assembly GCF_023161965.1 of Anaerosoma tenue. NCBI lineage: Bacteria > Bacillati > Actinomycetota > Coriobacteriia > Anaerosomatales > Anaerosomataceae > Anaerosoma > Anaerosoma tenue. The sequence goes on along the minus strand of NZ_JALNTY010000004.1, from coordinate 75,061 downwards.
CCGACTTGGGTCCGATGCCGGGCAGCCGCTCGAGCTCCTCGAGCAACCGGGCGATCGGAGGGGCGTAGAAGGCCATTCCTAGAACATCCCGCCCGGCAGCCCGAGTCCGCCGGTGACTGCGGCCATCTTCCGCGACGCGAGGTCCTGCGCCTGGCGCATGGCCTCGTTGACCGCGGCCACGACCATGTCCTCGAGCATCGCTACGTCATCCGGATCCACGGCCGATGGATCGATCGAGACCGACTCCATACTGAGGTCGCCCGTCATCACCACCTTGACCGCGCCACCGCCGACCGACGCCTCGACACGCTCGTCCTTGAGCTCCTCCTGCACACGGGCCATATCGGCCTGCATCTTCTGAGCCTGCTTCATCACGTTCTGCATGTTGGGCTTCATGCGCCCTCCCATCCTCTATCCATCTTCCTGTCCGTCTGTGACATCTTCGATGATCTCGCCACCCAGCTCTGCGAGCACCGATGCTTCAAGGTCCACGGCCGGCTCCGTGGCCGTGTCGGCCGCCTCGTCCCGTCGGGGCGCCTGCGCGGCCACAGCCTCCGCCGACGAGGACGCCCCTGATCTGCCGAGCCGGTACTCGACAGGCGGTTCCTGTCCGAGCACCGAGCGGACCGCACGGCGAAGGACGCCGAGGGTCTCCGTCTCACGGGCGAGATCCATGGCGAAGCGCTGATCCGCGGGGAACTCGACCACCAGGGTCCCCGAGACCACTTCGGCCTCGGTGCCGTTGAATATGTGCGCGCGCGGTGCGCGGATCTTCTTGATCTCCGCCAAGACAGCAGGCCACGCCCGCTTCACCGTCGCGACATCGAGGCTCTGCGCTCCCGGAGACGCCGCGTCCGCCTTGGCGGGTGCGGACGACGGCTCGGCCGCCGAGTCCGTGCCGGAGCGCCCGGATGCCGGAGAAGCGGCGGCCCCGTCGGCCCGCGGCCGCTGTGACCGCGCGACGGGATCCGCCTTCGCGGGGCGGGACTCGGAGGCGACCGGCGAGGGCGCCGCGGAGAAGTCGGTGAGCGGGGCTCCGGCCTCAAGCGCGTCCACACGCTCGGCGAGCGAGGCCAGCGTGAGGTCGCCCTGCGGACGCGCCATCCGCGTCATCGCGACCTCCACCGCAAGACGCTGATCGGCCGCATACCGCAACTCGGTGGTCAGCCGCTCCAGGATCTCCAGCACCCGCCCGATGCGGTCGGCACCGAACCGGGTCGCCTGGCTCTGCAGGCGGCCGAGATCCTCGGAGGTCGTGTCGACCGCCACGTCGCCGCCCACCGCCGCGAGCACGAACAGGTCGCGGAAGTGGCGCACGAGGCCCTTCACGAACTCGGCCATGTCGATACCAGCCTCCGCCATTCGCGCCACGAACCTGAAGGCGCCCGCCACATCGCGCTCAAGCACCAGGGAGGCGGCCTCGAACAGCACGTCGGCGTCGACCTCGCCAAGCAGCCCTTCGACATCCTCGAGACGGATCGTCCCGCCGCCGAAGGAGGCGAGTTGCTCGAGCGTCGTGATGGCGTCCCGCATCCCGCCGAGCGCGTGCTTGGCGATCAGCGTGAGCGCCCCGTCCGGAACATCCACGCCCTCGGCCTCGCTGATGGTTCGCAGCCGGCCGACGATGTCCTCTACCGAGAGTCGCCGGAAGTCGAACCTCTGGCAGCGGGAGTGGATCGTCTCGGGGACCTTGTGGGGATGCGTGGTGCACAGGATGAACACGGTGCGCTCGGGAGGCTCCTCAAGCGACTTGAGGAGGGCATTGAACGCCGAGGTGGACAGCATGTGCACCTCGTCGATGATGTAGACCTTCCACCGGCCCCGGGCGGGCGCGTAGTTGAGCCGCCCGATGATCTGCTCCCGGACGTCCTCGACGCCCGTCCGCGAAGCCGCGTCGAGCTCCTGGACGTCGGGGTGCGTGCCGTCGGCGATCGCCCGGCACTGGTCGCAGGTGTCATCGGGATCGGCGGTGGGGCCCTGTTCGCAGTTGAGGGCCTTGGCGAGGATCCTCGCCGTGGTGGTCTTGCCCGTCCCGCGCGGCCCGGTGAACAGGTACGCGTGCGCCACCGCCCCGTCCGCCACCGCGTTGCGGAGCGTCTGCTGGATGTGCGGCTGCCCGACCACGTCGTCGAAGGTCTGGGGGCGGTACTTGCGGTACCAGGACAGGTGAGTCATGGAGTTCGGCTCCTCGGGGTGCTCCGGTCGGTGTTCGCCGCATGCAGGCTCGGCCGTGACATCGTACGCTCCGGCGTTCGGGACCAGGTCCCGGGCACCCGGCAGAGGCCGCTTATGGCTGCTTCCTTCCGGACCTGACCAGGTTCACGACATACCGCCACCCGAGACCCGGACCCGAATGCCGGAGCGCGGTCTTTCAGTATAGGGGGTCGCCCGACCGCGCGCGAGTGGCGCATCGCCGGGGCGAATGTGAGGGTCGTGGCGCCCACAGGACGCCGGACTTCAGCGCTTGAGCAGGCGGTCCACGAGGGCAAGGAGCTCCTCGCCGTTGATCGGCTTGGTCACGAAGACGTCGCATCCCGCGGCCATCGCCTTGTCCTGATCGCCCCGCATCGAGTGCGCGGTCACCGCCACGAGCGGGATACCCTTGAACCGCTCGTCAGCCTTGATGCGCCGCGTGGCCTCGTAACCGTCGACCTTGGGAAGCTGCATGTCCATGAGGATGAGATCCGGGATGCGCGTCTCCAGCGCATCGAGCGCCTCGGCCCCATCGAGGGCGACCTCGACCTCGTACCCCCGGCTCTCCAGCAGGTAGGTCATCAGGTAACGGTTCTGCGGATGGTCTTCGACGACCAGGATGTGCGAGCCCATCTCGTCCTTCCTGTTGCGGCGATACCCGACAAGTATACCCGCTGCGTACGGAGAGACTCCCGTCAGATGCCGAACAACGCCCGCGCGTTCGAGGACAGGATCATCCCGAGTTCGTCCTCGGTGAGGCCGATGTCCTTCAGCTGCGCTATCTCGACGCCGGCATCGGCCCACGGGCCGTCGGAGCCGAACAGCACGCGATGCGCGCCGTGCTCGCGGATGAGCGACAACAGCTCGTCATCGGGTAGGATGCCCGGCACGTACGCCGTGTCGAGATACACCTGCCGCCCGCACAGATGCTCGCGGACCTCGTCCCAGTAGCGGAATCCGCCCATGTGCGCGAGGATGCACACCATCCCGGGCCAGTCATCAAGCATCTGCGCGAACACGTCAGGGTGGGCGTCCGTCCCCTCATCGACCACGAAGCCCCCTGCATGGAACAGGATGAGCATGCCGTGCCGTATGACCGCCTCGTAGATCGGCGCCATACGCTCCTCCTCAGGAGAGAAGTCCTGGTTCTGTGAGTGCAGCTTGATGCCGCGCACCCCCGCGGCCGCGAGCCGCGAGATCTCCTCCTCCGGATCCGGCAGATCTGGATGCATCGCACCGAGCGGGACGATCCTCTCGTTGCCGATCCCCATGACCCAGTCGTTGATCGTGCGCACCTGTGACGGCTTGGTGGCCACCGGCGCGAGGACGGACCGGTCGACACCCCGCAGCGCCATGGAGCCGAGGAGCCCGCTCACCGTTCCGTCGTAGTAGGCGCGAACGCCTTCACGGCCCACGAGACGCCCGACCGCCATCTCGGCGAGCCCGTCGGGGAACGCGTGGGTATGTGAGTCGATGACCAGCACGGATACTCCTTCACGCCGCGGACACGTCGGCGCCGCCCGAACCAGCAGTCTACCGCACCATGGCCCCTCCACGGTCGCGGCGGTACCGGGGGTACGGCCTCCGCTTGCAGACACGCCGGTGTGAGGGTACTGTTCATTACACAGTATCCGTATCAGACGGGGTCCGATGGCCAGACGTACACGAACCGCACCGGATGACGGCTTCTCATCATGGTCGACGCAGCTCCGCAAGGGGATCGTCGAGCTGATGATCCTCAACCTCGTGCAGAACGAGGCTCTGTACGGATACGCCATCGTGAGGGAGCTCAAGGAGCGCGGAGGGCTCGTGGCAGGCGAGGGGACCGTCTACCCGGTCTTGCGGCGTCTAGAGGCCGACGGCCTCGTCTCCTCGGCATGGTCTGACGAAGGCCCGGCCGGACCGCGGAAGTACTATCGCATCACCGCCGAGGGGCGTGCGTTCCGCGAACGCGCGTGGGCCGAGTGGGAGACCGTTGCGGGAGCCATGGACGAGCTCGGGGGGAAGGGCGACCGATGACGCAAGCGGAACACGCCGACATCACGCGATACCTCGCAAAGGTGCGCCGGGGCCTCAGGGGACTGCCGCCCGGGGATGTGAATGACACGATCGAGGAGATCCGCACGCACCTGTACGAGGAGGTCGGCGAGCGCGGTGACGCCGCGGCCGTCCTGCGGGACTTCGGCGATCCCGTGGAGGTGGCCTCCGAGATCGTCGAGCGCCGCGTGCGGCCGGACGAGGGACGGTGCGTACCCCAGGCGTCGCTCGGACGCCGGTACAGCGCATGGGCCACCGACGTTGTCATCGGCCTCGGACCGATGCTGCTCGTTCCCACCGCCCTGACCTTCTCCACGCTCGCGGGAGGCCTTCATGGCGCCGACGCCACGATGCCGGTGTGGATACAGATGTCCGAGCACGTCGCCCACGGGTGGTTGACGGCGCTCGGCTACGAGGGCCTTCCCGCACCCGCCGCTGTGTCTGCGTGGCAGTGGGCGCTCGCCACGGTCCTTGTGGGGTGGGCGGTGTTCTACTGGATGGCGCTCCGCCGCTCCCACTCCGCGAGCGTCGGCATGTGGATGACGGGTCTTCGGGGCATCCGCGTCAACGACGATCGCGTGGTGGTGCGGGAGCGCGATATCGCTCAGTCGCCGGCACCGCTCGGCGCCGGCAGGGGCCGGTGGTGGATACTCGTTGCCGCGATACCCACGGGCTGCCTCTGCATCCTGCTGCTCATCTACTACGTGTGGATGTGCGTCGGGCCGTTCCTGCCGCCGCGCATCCTCGGCTGACCGGCCGAGCTCAGGAGCACACGCCTCCCGGCCCGGACCGGTCGCCGGGGCCGTCACTCGTTGTCGAGCTCGGCCTGCGCCGCCTTCTTCGCCTTCATGTTCTCCATGATCTTGCCCCACACCTTGAGCTTGAGATAGCCGATAGCCACCACACCCACGGCGATCAGGGCCCACCAGTACCACTCCATCACACGACCTCCTTAGGCGTCCGCGGGATCACTGCCCGGCCATCTGGGCCTGCATGCGCTTGGCGAGCCACCATGCGGCAGCGCCGAGCGCGGCGGTGATGCCGAGCGCAACGACGAGCTCCACCCATACCGCGCCGAGACCCTCACCCATCACCGAGACCTGCCAGATCGGTTCGATGATCCAGTACAGCGGGAAGATCTTGGCGATCCACTGGGGCCACTCCGGGAAGATGTAGAAGAGCGTGGGCGCGAAGAGGAAGATGCCGCTGCCCTTCACGATCGCGAACATGATCGACGAGTCCTTGGCGTAAACGCCGGCAAGGATGCCGAGCACCGAGGAGAGCGCCCCCGCCACCAGGATGACCACCAGGACCTGCGCCCAGTTGGCGCCGAACGCACCGTTGAGTGCGAGTGACGCCGAGGCCAGCACGACCGAGAGGACCACCCCGAGCAGCCACTTGGCGATCAGCACCTCGCTCGCCTTCACCGGTGTCACCAAGAGCGACATGAGCGTGCCCTGCTCCTTCTCCTCCACCAGGTTGGATCCCGGCACGAACAGGCCCGCCATCACGAGCGCGTAGAACACGATGACGGGGATGAGACGCCTCGACATCGGCAGCCCGGCCTCGCCGAAGCTCACCACGTCCACCGTGACGGGCGCCTCGCTGCCCTCGATCTCACGGATGAGGTCGACCGCTGTGACCGTGAGGATGATGCGGTTGGAGGCGTAGCTCTCGCCGCCGACGAAGAACTGCAGCGCGGGTCGGTCTCCGTTGCGCACGGCCTCGTCGAAGCCCTGCGGCAGGATCAGCCCGGCGTCCAGGTCGTTCGCCTCCACCTGTGCCTTCATCTCCCCGGCATCGTCGAGGAGCGTGAGCTCGATGCCGTCCATGTCACTGATGGCCGCCGTGATCGAGGAGTCGCCATCGTCCACGATGCCGAGTCTCGGCTTGGGGTCGAAGAGCGACCCGAACGCCACCTGCAGGATGAGCGTGAGCGCGAACGGCAGCACGATCGCCCACAGGAAGATCGAGGAACGCGGACCGAGCGCGAGGTCCTTGCGGAGGACCTTCCAGATACGCGAGAGGCTCATAGCGTCTCCACCTTCCGCTTCAGAGCGAACAGTCCGGCGAAGTACAGGACCACCAGCCAGAGCGCCGCATACGCCAGCGAACCCCATGCATCGCCCCAGGTGCCGCCGTAGGCGGTCGTGTCGACGAGGACCTTGATGATCGGATACGACGGCAGCGCCTTCACCCACGGCGCCGCGGAACCGGGGAACATCACCGAGATAGCCGGTATGAGCAGCGGGATCGTGAACAGCATCGCGTAGAAGAGTTGACCCATGAAGTCCTTGCCCGCCGCCCCCACGAACAGCGCTATGCCCGTGAACATGATCGCGCCCATGACCAGGACGGTGAGGATCAAGGACCAGTTCGCCGATGTCACGCCGCCGATGAAGACAAGGATGATCAGCGCCTGCGAGAGCGACATGAGCGTGCCGAAGATCGTCTTGGCGGCGAGGAAGTCGCCCACCTTGGCCGGCGTCACCAGGACGGCCGTCACCGTGCGCTGCAGCACCTCGGTGGAGACGAGAGAGGCCATGGAGAACGTCTCCATGAGGAGCACCATGAAGAGCAGCAGCGGACGCATGCGCTCCTGCATGGTCACCTGGTCGCCCATACGGTCGTCGCCGAGCACGATGGTGTCCTCATCAGGCATGCCCACAGGGAGTTCGCGGCCCGCGATCTGATACGCGGCCTCCCGCACGAAGCTCTTCATGGCGGTCTGGATCTCCTCGCCGATGCCTGCCTGCGAGTACACCGTGACCGTGAGGTCGTCCTTGCCGGCTGCGACCCCGGCTATGAAGTCGCTCGGGAACGCCACGCCGATATCGGGCTCGACACGCTCGGCGTCCTCCGGCTTCTTGTCACCCGCCTCCTTGTCCCGGTAGACCATCTCCCCGCTCTCCGTGCGCCAGAGTTCCAGCGAGCCTTCGATCACGCCGCGGAGCCGCTCTTCGCTCTCGAACTCGATGAGCGCGAGGCCCTCCTCCCCGGCAGCAAGGTCGATGTCGTCAAGCTCGGCAAGCTGCTCCTCGGTCGCCCCCATCTCCGCAAGCGCTTCCCTCGCGTCGCCGATCATCTCCGGGATCGCCGGATACACGCCGAGTGTGATCGACTCGTCCACGGAGTCGGGCAGCGCGTGGAACAGGAATGGGGCCGCGATCAGAACGACCAGCGTGAGCCCGAGGAACACCAGGTCCCGCGAGTATGCTGTGAGCTCCTTCTTGAGGAGCGCCCGGATGATCGCCGGGCGCGATGTCGGACGGCTCATCCCTCGAGCCCCCTACCGGTCAGCTGGATGAAGATCTGGTCCAGCGTCGCCTCCTCGGTGTGGATGGTCATCAGGTCGGGACTGGCGGCAAGCTCGGCGAGCTTTGCCGAAGAGCCGTCGCCGTCGAGCGGCAGGACCTCCTCGCGCACACCGTCGCCGTCGCGCAGTCGCACCTTCACCGAGCGTGTGCCGTACTTGAGCTTCAGGTTCTCCGCCGTATCAAGCGCCACGATCTGGCCCTCGTTGATGAACGCGACCCGGTCGGAGAGTTCGTCGGCCTCGAACATGTCGTGCGTGGTGAGCAGCACGGCCGCGCCACGCTCCGCCTCCTCGCGTATCGTCTTGCGGATCGACGCCGAGGTGACGGGATCGAGACCGTCGGTAGGCTCGTCGAGGAAGAGCACGTCGGGCTTGTTGATGAACGCGCGGGAGATCATCATGCGTTGCCGCATGCCCTTGGAGAACGTCTTCACACGGTCCTTCGCCCTGTCGGCGAGGCCCACGCGCCGCAGGACCTCCACCGAGTCCGGCTCTTTGATGCCGAACAGACTCGCGTAGAAGTCGAGGTTCTCTTTCGCCGACATGTTGAGGTACAGGTTCTTCTCCTCGAAGCAAACGCCGATGCGGGCCTGCAGCTCCGGGTCATCGGTGCTCACATCGATGCCGAGGACCCGCGCCACTCCGCTCCTGGGTGTGAGCTGGCCGGTGAGCATCTTGATGGTCGTGGACTTGCCCGCTCCGTTGGGGCCGAGGAAGCCGAGGATCTCCCCCGGCTGCACCTCGAACGAGATGTCCTTCACGGCCTCGAGGTCGCCGTAGCTGAAGCGTAGGTTCTCCACACTGATGGCCGGGCCTGTCATGATCCGTTCCTTTCGTTGAACCGCTCGATCACGCCCTTGAACTCCTGTTCGAAGAACGCGTACACGTCGTGCATCTCCTCAAGCCGCTCCCGTGCGTGTGGCGAGGTGGTCGTGGCGAGGACCTCCTCGGCGATCTTCCTGATGTACCCGGTCGCCGCGATCTTGCGGGCAAGCACGTCGCCCCACCGGCCCTTGAGCATCCGGTAGTGCGATTCGCGTGAGCCGCGCACGCGGTAGCGCTCCACGAGCTCGGTGCCTTCGAGGAACTGCACCGCGTTGCTGATCGAGGCGCGGGAGACGCCAAGCGCATCGACCAGCTCGGTGGTGGACAGCCCCTCCCCCTCGGCCAGCGTGAGGGCCGCGTACACGCGGGCGATCGTGTGCGGAAACCCCACACCCTCCAGCATTCGCGAGAGCCTCTCCAGCGAATCCGACGGGGCGGCACCCCGGTCTCCAGACACAGCGCCTCCTCTCGATGCGAACGACTATCAGAAGTTTCATTCATTTGTGAACGTTATGAATCTTACCCCATCCCGTCGGCGTCTAACAGTGCAAGGCGGTACACTTCTTCCTGACGGCTCCGACCGAAGGGACAGCCATGCCGAGCTCTTCCCGCTTCTGCAGCTCTTGCGGCGCCGAGGCAGGCGCCGGCGACGCATTCTGTACCGCATGCGGCGCACCCCTGCAGGCAGCGGCGCCCGAGCCCGCCGCGCCCACGCCCGCGCCCGCCGGTGCTCCCGCCGCAAGCGGCGAGGAGATCCTCGCCGTCATCGGCGGACTGACCCTCGTCGCGGGCTTCATGGGCCTCAAGCAGAAGTCGTACACGCTCGTCATCACCGACCGCCGCCTGATCTTCGCCGAACTCACCAAGGAGAAGGTAACGGCCACCGTGAACGCGGCCCGCGACAGCGCCAAGGCCGAGGGCAAGGGTTTCTTCGGCCAGTGGGGCGCACAGTTGAAGTCGTCGACCAGCTACTCCGAAGCGTACTGGCGGATGTCGCCGGACGCCGCTCTTGCCGAGACGCCCGGCAACTGGGCGGTCGAACGCTCCCAGTACCAGGGCGCCAAGTTCCGGATGGGCGCCACGGACGAGAACACCAGCACGCCCGACGTGCTCACGATCAAGGCATCCACGGGCAAGTGGAAGTTCAACGTGAGCGGCAGCCTCGGCTCCGTGAAGAAGGCGCTCAAAGAGACCGGCCTGGCGTAGCGTGACATCGGACGTCCTCATCGATCTGCGTGACGCGGAGGTCGTACGCGACGGACGCACGATCCTCCATGTCGACCGTCTCGCATTCCGCGAAGGCGAACACGTTGCGGTGCTCGGCCCCAACGGCGCGGGCAAGTCCACGCTCATCGGCCTGCTCACCCGCGACATCCGTCCCCTCGTGCGCGACGAGCCCCCGGTGCTCATGCGAGGCGCATCGCTCTGGGACCTGTTCGCGGCGCGACGCATCTTCGGAGTGGTCTCGGACGCCCTGCAGGAGGAGCACCGCAGGCGGTTGACCGTGCGCGACGTGGTGCTGTCGGGATTCTTCGGATCGATAGGGCTGTACCGGCCCGGCGAGGTCACGTCTGAGATGGAGGCGTGGGCCGGAGAGCTGCTCGACCACCTCGGCATCGCCGATCTCGCCGACCGCACGATGGACACGCTGTCGACCGGCGAGGCGCGGCGGGCGCTGATCGGCAGGGCGCTCGTGCACGACCCCGCGCTCCTGGTGCTGGACGAGCCCACGCACGGCCTCGACCCCGCGGGCGCCTACCACTTCCTGCGGCTTCTCAGGCGGATCGCCGAGACCACCGCGCTCGTGATCGTCACCCACCACGTGAGCGACATCGTGCCCGAGGTCGACCGCGTGGTGATGCTGAAGGACGGCCGCGTGTTCCGCGACGGCCCGAAGCGGGAGATGCTCACCGGTGCCGCGCTCTCCACGCTCTACGGCGTTCCCGCCGAGACGGAAGAGCGCGACGGCTGGTATCGGCTCTGGCAGACGGCGTCAGCGCTTGGCCGGCGGCAGCGGCACGAACACGCTCGTGCTCTGCGCGTACTCGGCCCATGCCGGGTTCTTCTGCATCTTCTTCTCGAGCATCGGCACGCCCGAGACGTACCTGAGCAGGTACGTGATCGTGGCAGGGCTGATCACCGCGACCCAGCCGAGCGGCACGGCAAGCGCGATCACCCAGAGCCCCCACCACTGGACCGCCTCACCGAAGTAGTTGGGGTGCCTCGTGTAGCGCCACAGACCCGAGGTCATGAGAACGCCCTTGTTCGCCGGATCGGCGATGTGCCGCTTGAGCTGCCAGTCGCCCACCGCCTCGAACACGAAGCCGAGAAGCCAGACAGCCACGCCGAGTGCATCGAGCCAGCCGAGCGGGCCTCCGCCATCGGCGCCCACCACCACGATCGATGCCGAGACGACGAGCATGAGGAAGCCCTGCAGCATGAAGATCTGGAAGAAGGTGCGCAGGTAGAACCACTTGCCCCAGTCGCGCCTCCACGCGGCGTACCGGAAGTCCTCGGTCTTGCCTCGGTTGCGGAAACCGATGTGGAGCGCCAGACGGAGCGCCCACAACCCCACGAGCGCGGCCACCAGCCACAGACGCGGGCTGATCGGCTGCTGCGCGATGAGCGCGGTGATAGTGATCAGCACGAATCCCAGACCCCACATCGTGTCCACGATGTCGTTGCGCCTGAGGATGAGGGCGACCACGAAGCCGGTTGTCATGTAGGCGAACACCGCGAGGGCCGCCCAACCGTACATGCCGAGGATCGCGTCCATGGATGACTCCGTTCTCAGGGGGTCCAGGCGCCGCGCACGACCGGTCTCAAGCGTACCACCTCACCGCCTGATCAACCTGCCGAGCAGGGGCGTCTTCACCTCGATCGCGCGCTCCGGACACATCTCCTGGCAGCAGTAGCATCGGATGCATCGATCATAGTCGTGCACGGGCGGAATGCGGTGGTCACCGGCACCCCAGTCGACGGCCTTGGGGTCGACAGGGCACACGTGCACGCACGTGCCGCACCGGGTGCATCGCTCGGCGATGATGTACGGGCGTGGCGCCAACAGCCGCTTGCCCAGCGACGACCCGAGCCCGCGTGTGGTGGAGGCAGGCTCCCGGTTCACCCGGTAGTCGGGGAGCACCGGCAACTCGTCGCCAAGGATCTCGATGTCGCTCGCGCTGCCGAGCCCCCACTTCTCGCCGTACACGACCGTGTCGACGAGCGCCGGATCGAGCGACATGATCCTGCAGCCGAGCGCATCGATGGCCACAGGGTCATCTGACGCCAGCAGCACCCCTACCTGCCGGGGATCGCCGCCCCGTGGGCCGTTACCCTCCATGGCGACGACCGCGTCCATCACGAAGAGTCGCGGCCGGAGCAGGCGGTTGAGGTCCACGAGCATCTGGCTGAAACGCTCCACATCGGGCATCCGGGTGTGGAACTCGCCCTTGAGCAGGCCGGGGATGCATCCGAACTGGTTCTTGACCGCACCGGTCATGCGTGTGAGCGCGTGCGTCTTGAGCTTAGGCAGCGACACCAGCCCGTCGGCCGCGGCAACGCTCTCGGCGATGGTGAACTGCTTGATGAGCCCGCCGTCAGTGAACGGAATCGTCCGGCCATGCTCGAAGTCGGCCATCTCTATCCCGAGGCGCTCCGCCTCCTGGGCGACACCCGCACGCTTGCCCACGCCGAGCGCGCCGCCGAAGCCAGGTGAGTCGCCCCACGTGAGCTCGGCTCCCGCCTCGGCCAGTGCCGTCGCCACCGCAGAGAAGACTGTCGGGTGCGTGGTGACCGCCTTGTCCGCGGCGCTCGCCACGAGGAGGTTCGGCTTGAGCACGATGCGTTCGCCCGGACCCACGAAGCGATCGGCCCCACCCAGGAGATCGAACGCGCGACGAATGGCGCCGGACACCTCCGAGGGTTCGTACGTCTCACAGCGGACGACGGCTACCCGGGCTGACATCATCGGTCTCCTCGCAGCGGTTGCGGCTGTGGCAAGCATAGCGCACGCGGCACTGCGAGCATGCTCCCGGTGCTATCGTGTTCGCTGTAGGGACAGGGAGGTCACCGCGCAGTGGATATCCCATCACGCATACGCGAGACGATGCGACGCCACGGCTATCCGGCCGCGGCGCTCGCGATAGTGGGCGCCACCGCACTGTTCATCCCGTTCCGTGAGTTGCTTGGCGGGGAGCGCTGGGGCTGGCCATACCTTCTGGTCCTGGGCTTCGTGGCCGGCACCGCAGGGGTAGGTCCCGGCGTGTTGTCGGCCGTGCTGGCGTTCTTCGCGTGGAACTTCTTCTTCATCCCCCCTTATCACACGCTGTTCGTTGCAAGCCGGGGTGACGTCATCCACCTTGCAGCCTTCCTGGTCGTAGGTACCGCCATCGGCCTGCAGACCGGTCGATTGCGCGACCGCGAGCTTGTGGCTCAACGGGAAGAGCGGCACACCGCCGCGCTCAACCGACTGAGCAGGTCGCTCGTCTCCGAGACCAACGCCGCGAGCCTGGCCGAGGCGGCGCGTCGCGAGCTCACCGACATCGCGCATGCCCGCGCCGCGGCATTCTGGATACCTGGCGCGGATGGCGCTCTGAGATCGATCGGGGAGGACGCGCCGCCTGCGTCCGAGGTGACGCGGTTGTGGCGGCACATGACCTCCGGGGCGGACACGACCCCGGGTCCCGTTGTGGTGACGCCACATGGGGAGGGCGAGGAGATCGACGGTCAAAGGATGCTGGTGCCGCTCGTCTCGGCACAGACCGCTGAGGGACTGCTCGAGTTGTCCGCCGAGAGGCCGCTCGACGAAGCGGAGAGCAGGTTCGTGCGATCGCTGGCCAACCTGCTGGCAGCGTTCCTGCACAGCCAGCGCCTCAACAGGGTGGCGATGCACGCGGCTGCGGCGCAGGAGGCAGAGCGGCTGCGCTCGGCCGTCGTCTCGTCGGTGTCACACGAGCTCAAGACCCCGCTCGCGTCCATCACCGCAGCGGTGACCGACCTCCTGGAGCCCGACGTGGAGCGTGACGCCGGGGCGATCAGGGAGAAGTTGCACGACATCACGGAGGATCTGGACCGCCTGGACGAGGCGATAGCCGATCTGCTGGACGTATCGCGGCTCGAGGCACAGGCCTGGCGCCCGCGACCGGACGACTTCGAGGTGGGTGAGCTGGTCGGGTCGGTGGTGAGCAGGTTGCCCCGCGCCGCGCGCGAGCGGATACGCTTCGCCGTGCCGGAGGACCTGCCGATGCTCCATCTCGATTTCGTGCAACTCTCCAGGGCCCTGCATCACGTCATCGTCAACGCGATCGACTACAGCGAGGGACCCGTGACCGTTGGGGCCGCAGCCGATGACCGGATGACGGTCTGGGTCAGCGACACCGGTCCGGGCATCCCCGCCGATGAGAAGCCCTTGGTGTTCGACAAGTTCTACCGTGGCCGCGAGGGGCGCGCGCACCGATCCAGCACCGGCCTTGGGCTGTCGATCACCCGGGAGATCCTCCGAGCGAACGAAGGCGACATCGCAATCGCCGACGAGCGCCCTCGCGGAACGCGCATACTTCTGATGTTGCCGCTTAAGGAGACCCCGTGACAGCGCACGCGCCAACCGACCACCGCATACTCGTCATCGATGACGAGGTGCAGATTCGCCGGGCGTTGCGGACCATCCTGGAGGCCAGGGGCTACGACGTGAGCTGTGCCGAATCGGGAGCGGCCGCGATGAGGGAGCTCACCACGCAGACACCCGACCTGGTCGTGCTCGACCTGTCGCTGCCCGACACGGACGGGATCGAGCTCTGCGAGCAGATGCGCACCTGGCTTGCGGCACCTATCCTCGTGCTCTCGGTCCGCTCGGACGAGACCGACAAGATCGCGGCACTGGAGACGGGCGCCGACGACTACCTGACCAAGCCCTTCTCGGCAGGCGAGCTGGTGGCCCGGGTCGGAGCCTTGCTGCGACGTGCCGCCGGCACCACGTCGGCTCCGCCGGTCCTGGCGCTGAACGACCTCACGATCGACATCGCCTCCCATCGGGTGCTGCGGGACGGTGTCGAGGTGACGCTCACTCCGATCGAGTTCGGCATCCTAGCGGTCCTCGCCCAGAACGCGGACCGTCTCGTGACGTGGTCCCAGATCAGTGATGCCGTCTGGGGGCCCGACTGGCTGGCCGATGTCAGGACGATCAGGGTGCACGTCAGCAATCTGCGCAAGAAGATCGAAGTGCATCCGGCTGTCCCTCGATACATCCTCACCGAACCCGGCGTCGGCCTGCGTTTGACGACCCGCTGAGGCATACCTTTACGCGCACTTTACGCATGGGCCGCCTTGGTTTACGCGCCCTGAACGCCGTGACTCCTAGACTCGAAGATGCAGGTATGTGCCCGCACGCATGCCACAGCGATTCCAGAGGAGGCACACATGGCGATCATCCTGGTGGGAAGCGGCACGGTCATCGAGCGGCTCGTTCCCGCTCTGGAGTCGCGCGGCCACGCCATCGTGATCGTGACATCCGATCACACGGAAGCCGAGTCTTTGGCCTTTGCCTACCCCGGCACCATGGTCATCGCGGGAGACGCCCGTGACCCTGCGATACTCAAGCAGGCTGGCGCATCCCATGCGTCATGCGTCATGGCGGCCACCGGCGACGACGCGTGCAACATCGCCGTGTGTCTCGTGGCCCGAGAGGTGCTCCACAGCGGGAAGGTCGCCGGCCTCGCGCATTACCCGCAGAACGTCCGGATATTCGAGGCACTGGGTATCGCCTGCGTCTCGTACAGCGACATCCTCGCCGAGGGCATCATGGCCGCGATAGGCCCCTGCCCGTCGGCGGTGGCCGTATGATGAACACACGGACCCGCAGGAGCCAACGGCCGACGCTTCGCGCTGCTGGCCGTGCAGTGGCAGTCCTCGCGACCGGGATACTGGCCGAGGCCGCTTTCGTCGTGACGCTGATGTCGTTCTGCGGCGTCGCGATCGTGATCGTGCTCGTGGCAGGCGGCTGATGCTGCGACCGACGCTTGAAGACCACCGGGTCGTCGGGTACTACACAGGGAAGATCGTCACCGGCGTTGGCGCGCTGATGATCATCCCTCTGGTGACGTCCGCCCTCTTCTCGGAGTGGGCGACCGTCATCGATTTCGCCATCGGGCTCACGATGTGTCTAGCGGTGGGCTTCGGCTTGCAGGCCCTCTGCCTCACGCGACATGAACTGAGACGCCGGCACGGCCTCGTTATCGTCTCAACCTCATGGATCCTCGCGACCGTGCTCGGAGCGGTCCCCTTTTACCTGTCCGGTCACTTCGGCAGCTTCCTCGATGCGCTGTTCGACGTCATGAGCGGCCTCACCACGACCGGGCTCTTCCTGCTGCAGGACCTCGATCACGTGCCGAACGGGCTGAACATGTGGCGCTTCGTGCTCACGTTCGCCGGGGGTCAGGGCATCATCGTCATCGCCCTGACGGCACTGTTCAGGGGGGTCGGCGGCGGCATCTACCACCTCTACAGCGGTGAAGGCAAGGAGGACCGGCTGCTGCCGAACGTCGTGCATACGGCGCGCACCATCTGGGTGGTCAGCCTGGGCTGGCTGGTCGCCGGGACCGCGGCTCTCACCGGCGCCACACTCGCCCTGGGGCAGCGACCCGTACGCGCGCTGCTCCACGGACTCTGGGTCTTCATGGGGGCCTTCAGCACCGGAGGGTTCGCGCCACAGTCGTTCAACACCATGTACTACCATTCGCTCGCGTTCGAGGTCCTATGCGTGATCATATTCGTGGCTGGCTCACTCAACTTCGCCGTGCACTGGGCGGTCTGGACCGGACATCGCGCCGAACTTCGACGCAACGTGGAGTTGCGCAGCTTCGCCGTCACGCTCGGCATCTTCTCCCTCGTCGCTGCGGTCGGACTCGCACGGACCGGGATCTACGCCGATGCCTTGCCCTTCGTACGCAAGACGCTCTACCTCGTGCTGTCCGGCCACACGACGACCGGCTTCGGCACCATCTATGCGCGCTCACTCATCACGCAGTGGGGAGCCCTGCCGATGCTCGGCGTAATCGGAGCCATGATCATCGGCGCATCATCATGCTCCACTGCTGGCGGCATCAAAGGCATCCGCGTAGCGATCATCAGCAAGTCGTTCCTCCAAGACGTGCGGCGGGCGCTCGCGCCCGAGTCCTCGGTCATCACATCCAGATACCACCACGTGAAGGACCGCATGCTAGCCGACGATACCGTGCGGGCCGTCCTCATGATCACCATGGCGTTCCTTACGATGCACGCTCTGACCACGCTCGCCGGCGTTGTGGCCGGTTACCCCCTCCTGGAGGCTGCGTTCGACGGCGTATCCGCCGCATCGAACACCGGACTGAGCTGCGGCCTCACAGCGCCTTCTATGCCAGCCGCCCTGAAGGCGGTCTACGTGTTCGCGATGTGGCTCGGCCGCATGGAGTTCGTCGCCGTGTTCGCGCTCTTCGGCTGGATCTGGTCGGTGGTGAGGGGACGATGAGACTCCGGGGCCTTCTACTACTGACCGCGGTCGTGCTCATGGGGTGCGTCGCCACGGCGGGTGCCTCCGCGCTTTCGAGTGTCGAGCTCATCGAGCATCCGGCGGAGTGGGACGGCCGGGTCATCGTGTTCACCGGTGAGGCCGTAGGTGAAGCGATGGTACGCGGCGAGGAGGCCTGGCTGCACCTGAACGATGACGCCTACGTCGATGGCTCGATCGCTGGAGGCGCCGAGCCGCAAGGATACAACTCCGGCATGGCCGTTGTGGCGGACGCAGAGGACGCTGCCGCCATCACCGTCTTCGGCGACTACCGTCATCAGGGCGATGTCGTGGAGGTAAGCGGCGTCTTCAACGCCGCATGCCCTGAGCATGGCGGCGACATGGACATTCACGCCACCGGTCTGCGTATCGTGCGCGAAGGAGCACCGGTGACCCGCCTGGTGGACTACACGCGGGTCGTCGCCCTTGGCATCACTTTGGCCGCGGCGATCCTGGCCGTGCTGTGGTATACCGCGCGCAGCTCCCGCGACTGACCTCCTGCGGACCCGGCAGCCTCCTTCATCGGTGGTAGGATGATGGAGCATGATCCTCTGTCACCGTACCGATGCGGGAGGATGTCAGATGACCGCGAACGACAGCACCAGCGACCGCTACGACGTCGTCATCATCGGAGCCGGACCTGCGGGACTCACGGCAGGCATGTACACGTCACGCCAGGGACTCAAGACCGCCATCGTGGGCGGCGAAGTGGGCGGACAGGCCCTGTGGGCGGGCGAGATCGAGAACTACCTCGGCTGGCGCCTGGTCACCGGCAAGGAGCTGGTGAAGGACTTCCGGGAGCACGTGTCGCAGTTCGACGTCGAGTGCCTCGAGGGCCAACTCGTGAACGCGATCGTCCCCGCCGATGACGGCTACGAGGTCTTCACGCGAGAGGGCTCCACGCTCGCGACCCGCGCCATCATCATCGCCACCGGCAAGGCACCCAACCGGCTGGCCGTACCCGGGGAGCAGGAGTTCGTGGGCAGGGGCGTGTCGTACTGCGCAACGTGCGACGCGGCGTTCTTCAAGGACGCGGACGTGGCGGTAGTGGGTCCCGGCGAGTCGGCGGCCGACGCCGCCCTTGAGCTCGCCAGCCTCGGCGCGCGGGTATCGCTCATCACGCTTCGTGACCTGAAGATCCCGGACACGATGCTCGAACACGTCGAGTCACAGGCCGATATCACGCTGAAGGTCGGCTTCAAGGTGACCGAGATCGTGGGTGACGAGCGGGTCACCGGCGTGAAGCTGAAGAACCCCAAGGAAGGCATCGAGGAGGATCTCGCGGTGTCGGGAGTCTTCATCGAGAGCGGGTCGATCGCCGTGTCGGAGTACACCGCGGGACTAGTGGATATGAACGACAAGGGCGAGATCGTGATCGACAACCGCGGCGCCACCAGCGCGCCGATGATCTACGCCGCCGGTGACGTGACAGACACGCCCGGCAAGCAGATCATCATCGCCGCCGGCGAAGGCGCCCGGGCGGCGATGGCGGTGTCGCGGGACCTCAAGCGGCGATAGCAGGCGCTCACAGCGACCGACGACGGGCCGCTCCGGGACGGGCTCGCCGGCGGAGCGTCTCAATCATCATGAATCGCAGAACGGGCTGCTCTTCACGTGCACCATCGCCTCATCGATCGAATCGGTGATGCGCAGCATGTCGATGTCCGACGCCGATATCGTCCCCTCGGTCACCATGCGACGCTCGAAGAACGAGATCATCGGCTCCCAGAAGTCGGCGCCAAGGGCCACCACGGGGAAGTCGTCGATCTTCTTGGTCTGCATCAAGACCAGCGTCTCGAAGATCTCGTCGAGCGTGCCGAACCCACCCGGGCACACGATGAAGGCGCAGGAGTACTTGACCATGATGACCTTGCGCACGAAGAAGTGCTCGAACTCCATGAACTTGTCGATGTACGGGTTCGGCTTCTGCTCGTGCGGGAGACTGATGTTGGCGCCGATCGAAAGCCCGCCAGCCTCCTTGCAGCCGCGGTTCGCGGCCTCCATGATCCCCGGACCACCTCCGGTCATGACACCGAACCCGGCCTCACCGAGCGTCCGGCCCATCTCGCGCGCCTGCTCGTAGTACGGGTGACCCTCGCGGAAACGTGCCGAACCGAACACCGTCACGCACGGCCGGTCCATCTGCATGAACTCGAATCCACGCAGGAACTCCAGGAAGATGCGCACCGCGCCCTCCACGTTGCCGTACCGTCCGTGCTTGCTCGCAAGGAAGTCCGCCTCCGTGCCCTGCACCATCTCCAGAAGCGACTCGTTGAACGCGCTGTGGCCGTTGGGCGTCTCGGTCACTGGTGCCTCCCCGATAGGTGTGTCGTTCCCATACGCTTGGACAGGGCCGTTGCGATCTTCGCCGCCACCCGGACGTTCGACCACACGAGCGCCTTGTTCGCCGTCTCGCTCGCGCCATCCGTGAGCTGGTGTATCCGCTCGAGCAGGAACGGCGTGATCGCCTTGCCGCACACCCCCGTCTCGCGGGCCTCGGCCAACGCCTGTTCGATGATGCGTTCGATCAGGTCCGCATCGAGCGCACTGTCCTCGGGGATCGGGTTGGCGATGAGCGCCCCGCCCGTCAATCCTGTCTCCCACTTCGCCTGCAGCACCGACGCCACCTCATCCGGCGTCTCGAGGCGCGCGTCCACGCCGTAGCCGCTGTCCCGCGTGTAGAACGCCGGGAAGGCATCGGTGCGATAGCCGAGCACCGGGACTCCCCGCGTCTCCAGGCACTCGAGGGTGAGGCCGATGTCGAGGACCGACTTGGCGCCTGCCGACACGACGCCCACGCTCGTACGTTCGAGCTCTTCCAGGTCGGCCGAGATGTCGAAGGAGCGCTCGGCGCCCCTGTGCACGCCGCCGATGCCTCCGGTAGCGAAGATGCTGATGCCGGCCATCGCCGCGATGGCCATCGTGCCCGCCACCGTGGTGGCCCCGTTCGAACCGCTCGCCAGCAGCATCGGCAGGTCGCGCCGGCTGGCTTTGGGTGTGTCCCGCTCCGAGCCCAGGTGCTCGATCTCGGCGTCGCTGAGACCCACGGCAAGCTGGCCCCTGATCACCGCGATGGTGGCGGGAACCGCGCCCTCCTCACGCGCGATCCGTTCGCACTCCCGAGCTGACTCCACGTTGGCCGGGTACGGGAAACCGTGCGAGATGATGGTCGATTCGAGAGCGACCACGGGGCGTCCCGCGTCCAGCGCGGCCGCTACCTCCTCGGCGATCCTCAGATGTGGTCTCAAAGTCCCAACCCCTCCATCCGTTCATCGACCGTCTGCTGCGTCAGCACAGGGCTGACAGTGGAAGCGCTCTCGAGTGCGATGGCCGAGAGGACCAGCGCGCGACGCGCCGTCTCAAGGATCGGCGCGCCTGTGGCCACACCCCACGCCACACCAGCGGCGAACGCGTCCCCGGCGCCGGTGGCGTCGCGTACCTGCACGGGGATGGCCGGCAAGTGGAAGGCGCCGTCTGCCGAAGCGCACCACACGCCGTCATGACCGCCCGTGACGAACACCCACGATACACCGGCCTCCACGAGACCCAGCGCCGAGCCCTCTGCTCCTGCGGCGCCTGAGAGCGCCTCGGCCTCCCGCAGGTTCGCCTTGATGGCGGTGAGCCGCCCCAGCACCGGGCGCGCAGCCGCCGCCTTCACCGTCGAGACGGGGTCGAGCACCAGCGGCGCCCCACCCGCGAGTTGGGCCGCGCGGACGATGGTAGATGGCTGCAGGTTCGTGTCGAGGACCACCGCGTCGGCCTCCTCGAACGCCGCCGCATCCACCCGGTCGGGCGTGAGAGCGGCAAGCGCGCGCATGTCGTTGACCGCGGCAGCCAGGTCTCCCCCGCTGTCCATCACTGCGAGATAGCGCGACCCCGGGACACCCTCGGCACGCACGCTGTATGTGCAGTCCATGCCCGCATCCTCACACCTGGCGATCAGCCGGTCCGACTCCTCGTCGTCGCCAAAGGCGGTGACGAATCGCACCTCCGCGCCGAGCAGAGCGAGCGTCTCCGCCACATTGCGGCCCACGCCGCCAGCGCTGGTGCGCACGGCGCCCGGGTTCGAGTCGCGGGACACGAAGGACCCGTCGGGGATGCCGACGATGTCGATGTTGGCACCGCCGACCACGGTGATGAGGGGGTGGTTCCGACGCATCCAGCTCACGTCCTCAGCGTTGCGAGCATACGTCGCGGATCCGCCAGGAGCGCCAGTGCGTCGCGTATGTCGGTGACCACGATGTCCGCCGCCTCGAGGGTGGCCCGAGAGGCGCCCTCGGGACCGATGACGCAGACGCCCACCGCCGCCGAGCGGAGCATGAGCGCGTCGTTGGAGCCGTTGCCGATCGCAACGACCGCATCCGCGCCCAGATCCTGCACGAGCTCGAGCTTGTCCCCAGCCTCCCACGACCCGGTGATCACGTGCACGTCGATACCGAGGCGCTCACCCAGAGCGTGAGCGGTTCCGTGCGTATCGGCAGTCACCGCAACCGTCCGCAGCGTCCCCTCCAGGGCCGCGATTCCCTCGGCGACGCCCTCGACGAGCTCGCCACCGGCCGCGATCGTCCCGTTCACATCCAGGACGAGGTGTTGCAGACGGAGTTCACCGTATCCGGGTATGTCGAGCTGGATCACGATGACCTCCTCCTGACGCCGGCGACCTTCTCATCGCCGCTCACCCACTAGCGTACCCGATGGCGGCGCCTCGTAGCCCGGTGACTCCGTCTAGCTGGAGGTGTAGCGGCGTGCCGGAACCTCAGGGCATGGCCGAGAGGACGACCGCGATCATCGCGAGACCCACGCCGAGCTTCTGCCACAGATGCAGCCGCTCCTTGAGGAAGATGCGGGCGAGCGTCACCACGACCACGGGGAAGAGCGCGCCGAGCACAGAAGCGACAGCGAGGGGACCGAGCCTGATCGCGGTGAGCATGGTCACGTTGGCGAGCACGTCGGCGACCCCGGCCCCGAAGGTAGGCGCCAACGCGGTCCTGTCCACCGGGAATCCTCTCCCCACGCGGAACGCCAGGAACACGGCGATGGCGATGGACACCACGCGCGCCGCGAGGATGGGAGTGAGCCCGCTCTCCATCGAAGTGAACGAAAGCGCTATGAATCCGCCGGCGAAGCCGACCCCGGAAAGGATCGCGAGCACGAGCGCCCTTCGAGGGCGGTACTCGTACCCGGGCTCGTGAAGGCGGTCTTCGGGGGCCACGCTCACGACCACGATCGCCACGAGGGCGAGAGAGATGCCGCTGATGGTGACGGGCGAGAGCGAGGTCCCGGTGGCGAGATCGTACACCGCCGGCAGCGACGCGGACAGCGCCGCCGAGACGGGCGCGACGATGCTCATCCGCCCCACCGCAAGCGCACCGTAGAGGCAGAGGACGCCGATCACGCCGGTGAGCCCTGACACCGCCCCCGCGATGATGTCGGTGCTGGTCGGGGTTGCCGCCGGCAGGAGAAGCACCGCGGCCGCCATGAACACGATCGAGATGACGTGCGACGTGCCGGTGACGGCGAACGCGGAGTCGCGCCGAGTGGCGACCCCTCCCAGGAAGTCGCCGACACCGAACAGCAGTGATGTGGAGAGCGCGAGCGCGATGGTTGCGGTCATGACGGACAGCATACTCCAGAGAGGCGCTCGCGGCCTGGATCATCGCATGGGCACACGGAGCCGCTCCAGCAGCCGCGCTGTGGGTTCGCCCGACTCCGTCCACCCGCGCTGTCCGTAGTAGTCGGCCTTCAAGCGTGCCAGCGGCACGACGCTGCCGGGGTCCTCCGCATCCTGCGGTTCCTCGAGCAGCCGCGTCGGCAGGGTGTCGCCGAGTGCTCCGCCGTTCCCGAACCGCAGGCCGAGGACCCGCTCCAGGTTGTAGCCGCGCTCGCCCACGCTCCAGAAGCCGCCAAAGCGATAGCGCTCACCGGTGACGAGCTCGAGCGCGCGGATGTGCGGAACGAGCGGCATCGGGATGCCGAGCAGCCCGCGCGGCAGCACGCGCAGCAGCCGCATCACACCTGCCGAGTACGAGAACACGCGCGCCACGAAGGCGCCAACGCCGCGCTCCGGGTGCTCCACGAGCGCGCCGGGCAGGACACCGAGCGTGGTGAACAGACAGCACCCGGTGGCCGACACGACTTCCATCAGGTCCTGGAAGAACGCCGTGAGCGCCGCCTTGCCGCGGGGCGATCGGCCGTCCATGCGCAGCGCCAACCCCTCGAGCGCCACGGCATAGCCGGCGTTCAGGTGGCATCCGCCGCGGTTGCTCACCGCGTAGCCGAGTCCCTGCCCCACCGCGCCGCGCGGCTCGTAGGCGGCGAGCTCGAGTCCCTTCACGTTCATCGCGAACCCTTTGCCCCCGTAACGGTGCGAGAGCTCGCGCGACCCCTCGGCAAGCTCGTCACCCAGCCCGCGCCGATACGCGATGTCCTCGAAAAGCCCGGCGAGCCCATCTGTCTCACCGAAGCGCAGGCCGTTGTCCCACAGCCCCTTCTCGGCCGCTTCCATCGCGTACGAGAGCGTCACGCCCGTGGACATCGTGTCGAGGCCGAGCTCATCCAGGAGCACGTTCCACTCGATGATGCGGTCCAGGTCGGGGTTCTCGATGTTGGCGCCGAGCAGCACGAGCGTCTCGAGTTCCGGACCCTTCACCTCCCGGCCGTCAACCTCCACCACGCGCGCGCAGCGGATAGGACACGCCAGGCATCCGGCGTTTGAGACCAGGCGCGTGTCTGCGAGCGCACGCCCGTCGATCGCATCGGCATGCTCATAGCGGCCCGCACTGAAGTTGCGGGTGGCGACGATCCCGAGCTCCTGCATCGGCGCGAGGAAGCCCGCGGTACCGAGCTCTGGGAGCGACCCTCCGGCGATGGGGTGGTCCTTGAGCGAGGCCGTCCACGTCTTGAGCAGCGTGCGGTACGCCTCCGGCTTTGCCACGGCAACCTTGCGATCGCCCCACGCGGCGATGCCCTTCACGTTCTTGCTGCCGAGCACCGCACCCATGCCGGCGCGCCCCGCGGCGCGCTCGCCCGAGATCACGCACGCGTACCGGACGAGGTTCTCGCCAGCCGGGCCGATGGCGAGCGTGCCGCACCGGCGGCCGACAGCCTCGGCCATCGCGGCCTGCGCCTCCGAGGTCCGCGCGCCCCAGACGTCGTCGGCCTCATGGAACGTCACACCCTCCTCGTTCACCTCGAGCCACACCGGCTCGACCGAGGCTCCCGCGAGCACGAGAGCGTCATAGCCCGCCCGCTTGAGGTATGTCCCGAACGGCCCCCCGGAGTTGGATGAGGCGATCAGCCCGGTCATCGGAGAGATGGCCGAGATATCGAAGCGTGCGCTCGAGGGCGCTCCGGTACCGGTGAGCGGACCGGTGGCGATCACGACCGCGTTATCGGCGCCAAGGGGATCCGTGCCGGTAGGCAACATGTCGCCGAGGATGCGCGCCGCCATCACCTTGCCACCCACCCACGTGCGCCGGTTGTCGGCGGTCCAGGGATAGTCGTTCACCTCGCGAGTGGCGAGGTCGACCCGCAGCACGCGCCCCATCCAGCCGTATGTCCCGGAAGCCGCCTCGGCGGCGGCGCTCACAGTGCGTCCTTCAGGATGGTGGTGAGCTCCTCATAGGTGGGCTGCTTCGGGTTCATCGACATCGCGCCGTCGTTGAGCGCGGCCGTTGCGATCTCCGAGACGTGCTCGGGCAGCACGCCCGCCTCACCGAGCGTGAGCGGAAGGCCCGCCTGCTCGTGAAGCGTGCGCATCATCGAACGTACGGCTTCGACCGCCGCCGCCGGGCGCTCATCGCGGGGGGTGGACGCGTAGGCTTCGGCGCCGGCGAGATTCATGAGCAGCTCACCGTACCGGTCGCCTGCCGCGTCCAGGTTGTACGTCATGCCGTGTGGAAGCAGGATCGCCATCGCATCCCCGTGCGGCACGTCGGCCACGCCCCCGGTCGCGTGGCCCATCGCGTGCACGATGCCCACCATCGCGTTGCTGAACGCCGCTCCCGCCAGGAGCGCGGCGTTGGCAAGCGCGAGCCGCGCGCCCCGGTCCTTGGGATCGGCCATCACCGTGGGCAGATACTCGCGTATGAGATCGATCGCGGCGCGCGCGTAGCAGTCGGAGAGCGGGTTGGCCTGCACGCAGCTGAACGATTCGACCGCGTGCGTGAGCGCATCCATGGCCGTTGAGGCGGTCAGGCGCGGCGGCAACCCCACCGTCATGCGCGGGTCGAGGATCGCCACATCCGGCAGCAGCGAGAGCGAAGTGAACCCCATCTTCACGTGGCGCTCCGTGTCCTTGATGACCGCCGCTGACGTGACCTCGGAGCCGGTCCCGGCCGTCGTGGGGATCGCGATGAACGCCACGGCGCGGCGCCCCATCAGACTCTCGGCGCCCCGGTACTCCATGAGGTCCTCGGCGCCATGCGTGAGCACGATGGTCGCGCCCTTGGCGGTGTCCAGAACCGATCCGCCCCCCACGGCCACGATCGCGTCCGCGCCCGTCTCCCGGTACACACGCGCGACGTCGTTGACCACGACCACAGAGCTGTCCACTGGGACGTCGTCGTAGACCGCGACCACCTCGGCCTCGGTGTCCTTGAGCGCATCGAGCACCACGGTGGCCACCTTGAGGTCGCGCAGCTGCTTGTTGGTGAGCACGAGCGGCCTGCTCGCGCCGAGAGAGGCGAGCTCGTACCCGATGTGCTCGATCGCCTTCGTGCCCGAGACGATCTTGGCCGAGTTGCAGAACTCGTAGTAGTCGGGGATCACGACGTGGCTCCTTCCAGTGCGGCGGTCCGATGCACGAGCGCGCCATACGCCCGCAGGTGACCGGCGCGACGCTCCGCCGGATGCGGGAGGATGCGCCTGGTCACGATGTCGGGGAAGAGATAGCCCTCCACGATGTGCAGGCAGCGTACGAGCGACATGGCCACGGCAAGGTCGCCGCGGACCGTCGCGCGATGCTCCGCGAAGGCGGCGAGAACGCCCTGCATGCCGAGAAGCAGCGGGATCGCGTCATCCACGCTCTTGAACGTGACCAACAGATCGGCGCGTGCGTCTCCGCCGCCGAGGTGCTCAAGCGTGCCCCCGGAGACCCGCCAGGAGGTCTGCGGGCCGAACGGTGCGATGCGCAGCGTCACCACCGTACCGTCAGGCCAGGTACGGACCTCGCGCCGTACCCGGTCGTCGAGCCTGGCCGACGCCACGAGCCCCCGGCCGAGCACCGTGTACACCACAGCCGCCAGGGCCTTGCGCATCCTCTTCGTGCGCCAGCCTCGATCAGACATGACCACCTCCGGTTGCCGGGTATCCCATCCATCGTACCCCCACCGGGTGACCTGCGGGCCGATCCGCGATCGCCCCTTGACCCTCACGTTACGTGAGGGTCTACTCTCCTCGGCGGAGGTGATATGCGATGGAGTCGAGAGCGAACGAGGACCGGCACGACCTGACGGTGAGCGAGGTGTCCCGCCTGACCGGCGCGAGTGTGCGCGCGCTACACCACTACGATGAGGTCGGCCTGCTCACGCCATCGGCCCGTACCGCGGCGGGCTACAGGCTGTACAGCGACGCCGACCTCGAGCGCCTGCAGGAGATCCTGCTCTTCCGCGAGCTGGAGATCCCGCTCGACGACATCGCGACCCTGCTCTCCGGTGGCGCGTTCGACCGCCGCGCGGCGCTCGAACTGCAGCGGGAGATGCTGCTCCAGAAGGCGGTCCGTACCGAGGCGCTCATCGCATCGGTGGAGCGGGCCATCAACGCAGAGAGGACAGGGGTCCGCATGACGAAGGAAGAGATGTTCGAGGTGTTCGGCGACTTCGACGTGGAGGCGCATGAGGCCGAGGCCGAGGAGCGCTGGGGCGGGTCCGACGCCTACAAGGAGTCGAGTCGCCGTGCGGCCAAGTACACCAAAGCTGACTGGGAACGGTTCAAGGCCGAGAGCGAGCAGATCGGCACCGACACCGCACGGCTGATGGACGAGGGCGTCCCGGCCGACGACCCGCGCGCCATGGACCTTGCCGAGCAGGCCCGGCTGCAGATCGACACCTGGTTCTACCCGTGCTCACACGAGATGCACGTGGACCTGGCCGGGATGTACATCGCCGATCCGCGCTTCACAGCCACCTACGAGAAGATCCACGAGGGCATGGCCCGGTACTGGCACGACGCGATCGTGGCCAACGCGGCTCGGCAGGGGTAGCGCGTACAGGTGGCGCACACCGAGACCGGGGCGGGTGCTCTTACGCGAGCGCCCGTCCCGCCGCGTATCCGGCGGCTGCGGCGGCGAGCCCCGAAACGACACTGCCGACGACATACCCCGCCGCCGGAAGCCACTGGTCACCCCTGGCGAGCGCGAGAGCCTCCACACTGAACGTGGAGAAGGTGGTGAAGCCGCCGAGCGCGCCCACGCCCACGAGCAGCCGCAACCGCTCACCCGCGGCGCCCTCGGGCAGGACCGCGGTGAGGAGACCGAGCAGGAACGATCCCGCGACGTTGATGCCGAGGGTGGACCACGGGAATGCGCCCGATGCGGCGTGCGTGCACAACGAGACCGCGTGACGCGCGCTTGCCCCTACCGCGCCGCCGACCGCCACGAACAAGAATCCTGTCATCGCACCTCTCCGTCTCCGGGCCGAACGCGGCCATACGACATCCTAGAACAAGAAGAGCGGCCCGTGACGGGCCGCTCTCCACGTATTCGGTTGTTGTTCCCGCGGTGGCTAGAGCTTGCGAACGTTGCTCGCCTGCATCTTGCCGTTCTGGCCGGCGGTGACGTCGAACTCGACGGCCGCGCCCTCGTCGAGGGTCTTGAAGCCCTCGCCCTGGATCTCGGAGAAGTGGACGAACAGATCGTCGCCATCCTCACGCGAGATGAAGCCGTAGCCCTTGTCCGGATTGAACCACTTGACAGTACCAGTCGCCATGCAAACCCATCCTCTCGCCCCCGCAGGGCAAAACGGTTGCGGCGCGGCTCGTCCCGCGCCGTGCGGGCCCGCGCCACAGATCTAGAGGGCCTCATCTGGCCCGTTTCGAAGTGTAAGCGAACCTGTCCGCGCCGCGCTAGTCCCTTACGCAGGGCCGGCAGGCCCCTGCCGGACACGCGGGGGCGCTCAGGCCCGGTCGACGGCGCGCGGCAGTCGCGACCGTCTGTTAGAATCGCCCGCTGTACGCCCGCCCGGCAGCGAGCGCCACGGCAGAGACACCCACACCGGAGGCACGGATGCAGAGCATGCTCGCGCGGATCGTACGGTTCCTGGACTCCCGCTGGTTCATCAAGGGCGTGTTCTTCACAGCGTTCGTGTGGCTCTCGTCCCGGCTGCTCGCCTTCGCGGCGTGGGCCCGGGGCGAGGGACCCTTCGTACCGCGCCCTGAGGCGGTGGCGGGGATCCTGCCGGTGGGGCACTTCACGAGCTTCTTCGCGTGGCTTAAGGGCGGCGGGTGGGACACCCTGCTGCCTGCGGGCCTGGTGATCATCATCGCGGCGCTCGCCACCTCGCTGCTGTTCAAGCGCGGCTTCTGCGGGTGGATCTGCCCTGTTGGAACGGCATGGGAGGCAGCGGCTGCCCTCGGCAGGCGCCTCAACGGTGGTCGGAACATCCGCATGCCAAGATGGCTCGACATCGCCGGGCGCGCGCTTCGCTACGTCATCGGCATCGCGTTCTTCGCGTTCGTCGGCCTTGTCTCCATCGAGGAGGCCGTGGGCTTTCGCGCGATCCCGTACATGTGGGTGGCCGACATCAAGATCATCGAAGGCTTCCTGGACCCCTTGTACCTGCTCGTGATCGCGCTCGTGTTCGTGATCTCGATGCTGCTCGGACCGCTGTGGTGCAGGTACCTGTGCCCGCTCGGCGCCCTGTACTCGGCGATAGGCGTGGCGTCGCCGTGCGCGGTGACACGTGACGACGAGACGTGCATCGACTGCGGCAAGTGCACGCGCGTCTGCCACGCGTCCGTGGACGTGCAGCATGCCGGAACGGTGCGCGCCGCCGAGTGTGACGGCTGCATGGACTGCGTGAGGGTGTGTCCTGTGGACGGCTGCCTGGAGGCCCGGGCGTTCGGTCGGGTGCGGATCGCACCCTGGGTTTGGCCGCTTCTGGTAGCAGGGCTGTGGTTCGCGATCTACCTCGTCGCCAAGCTCACCGGCAACTGGGACACGAGCATCCCCGCGGACACCCTCAGGCAGGTGATCGGATCCGGCCTGCTGGAGCAGCAGACGCCGATGTTCTAGCCTCCCGTCAGCTCCGTCAGGAACCGGGCGGGTCGGACGATCCGGATGCCGTGGTACGCGCCGAGATCGAGCAGATGGTGGTCACCCGTGACGATCAGGTCGACCTCGCCCTTGGTGGCACACTCGAGGATGCGGTTGTCCGGCTCGTCGGAGACCACGGTCAGACGCACTTCCGGCCGGACTACCTCGGCGATGCGCGCGACCTGCATGATGACGGCCCGCACATGTTCGTCGTCGAAGCCGAGGACCCCGTAGAGCTTGTCGGCTACCTCGGCGAGGATCGCGGGTGACGTGAGGAGAGTGAAGTCACCCGCTATCGCCGCGCGCAGCACCTTAGCCGGCTTCCCGCCGAACCCGTACGCAGAGATGTAGACGTTGGTGTCGAGGACGACCCTAGACACCGCGCGCCTCGTGGATCAGGCGCTCGACATCCTCCTCGGTCCGCACTCCGCGCAGCCGTGCCCGCTCGCGGCCGTACGCCGCGAGATCTTCGAACACCATGAGTTCGCGCTCCCGCTTGTACGCCTGCACCATATCGCGGAAGAGCTCGCTCTTGCTCTTCCCCTCGGCCGCCGCAAGGCGCTCCACCTCGCGGGCAAGCTCCGGGGGTGCGGAGAAGCCTATGGTGACTGCCGTGCGGGCCATGGCATGCTCCGTTTCAGACGGTTTACAACCATCTGCGATGGTACGGCTGGACGCAGCGCGGGGTCAAGCGCAAGCCCGGGACAGCGATGCCCGGACAGGAGCCGAATCCCGCGGCGCGGGTCGCCTACCCTCTGCGCACCACGAAGCAGTGGTGGATGCGCGGGGTGCGCTCGAAGTCGGGCGGGATGGTCTCGGCGGTGATGTCCTCTATCGCAAGCCCGTCGAGCGCGTCCTCGTCGAGCTTGAACGTGCGAAGGTTGGTGGAGAAGACGAGCACCCCGTCGGGCTCGAGCAGCGCCGCCGCATCGCGGATGAGCGCCACGTGGTCCCGCTGCACATCGAACGTGCGCTCCCCCATCGACTTGCTCGTGGAGAACGTGGGCGGGTCGCAGAACACCAGCCCGTATCGCCGCGCGCGGCCTTCTTCGATCCGGCGGCGCTCATCGGAAAGCCAGCGCAAGACGTCGGAGCGGAAGAAGCGGTTGGTGGGACCCTCGGGGTATCCATTGAGCGCCGTGTTGCGCTTCGCCCAGTCGAGATAGGTGGCCGAGAGGTCCACCGTTGCCACGTACGAGGCGCCGCCCGCAAGCGCGTAGACGCTGGCCACGCCCGAGTAGGCGAACAGGTTGCACACGCGCTGCTTCGACGCCAGGTCGCGCACCATCGCGCGCACCGGGCGGTGGTCCAGGAAGAGCCCCGTGTCGAGGTAGTCGTGCAGGTTGACGAGGAAGCGCAGGCCGCCCTCGGCCACCTCCACCCACTCCCCGCGCACCGCCTGCCGCTCGTACTGCGCGCTCCCCCGCTGGCGCTTGCGCACCTTGAGCGCCACGTCGGCCGGCTCGACCTCGAGGACCTCGGCCACCACCTCCACGGCCTCGATGAGACGCTCCTGTGCGAGATCGGGATCCACGCTCGGCGGCGGCGCGTACTCCGCCACATGCGCGAAACGACGCCCCTCATGGGCGCCGGCGCCCTGGTACAGGTCCACTGCCACGGCGTACTCGGGCAGGTCGGCATCGTATACGCGATAGCAGGTCACCCCTTCGCGCCGTGCCCATTTGCCGAGGTGGCGCGTCTTCTTGCGAAGGCGGTTGGCGAACATCTCGGCGCCCTGCGAACGTGCGGCGGGCGCCTTGCGAACGTCCGCACGCGCGGAACCCGCCGAGACCTCGAACCGGTAGAGCTTCGTCTCGATCGCGCCGTTGTAGAGCGTGTGCGCGGCATGGCTGCGCAGCCCGATGGCTCTGGCAAGCGCTTCGTCGTTGGTGAGCACCGCCGCCTGCCAGCCGTCGAATCCGGCGAGCAACCGCTCGCCGAGCTCCGCATACAGCGGCACCAGCGCCTCGCTCTCGCCGAGCCGCACACCGTAGGGCGGATTGGTGACAACGAGGCCGGGGTTGGAGCCAGCGGGAGCCGTGAGCCCGGCCAGATCGCGCGTCGCGAGCGAGATGGCGTTCCCGAATCCCGCACGTTTGGCGCAGGTCACGGCGATCGCGATCGCAGCGGGATCGCGATCGCTCCCCGAGATCACCGGCAGTCGCTCGCGGCCCGCCTCGGCTCGTTCGTCGGCCTCATCGAGGAGTGCGTGCCACACGTCCTCGTTGTGGCCGAGCCACCCCGCGAACCCCCAGTGGTCACGCAGCAGCCCCGGGGCCTGGTCGGCGGCGATCATCGCACCCTCGATCAGCAGCGTGCCGGAACCGCACATGGGGTCCACGAGCGCACCCCCGCCAGCGGCGATCTCCGCCCAACCGGCACGCACCAGGACCGCGGCTGCGAGGTTCTCCTTGAGCGGCGCCTCGGCCTGCTCGCCGGGCGTGCGGTACCCGCGCTGGTGAAGCGGTTCTCCCGAGAGGTCGAGCGAGACGGTCGCCCGCTCCTTGTGCAGCCGGATGTTGAGACGCACGTCCGGACGGTCGAAATCCACCGAGGGACGAGCGCCGAGCCGATCGCGGATACGGTCGACCACGGCGTCCTTGGCCTTCTGCGCCGTGAACTTCGTGTGAGTCAGACCGGAGGTGGTACCGTTCACATCGATGGCGAGTGTGCCTTCGGCGGGAATGTGCTCCTCCCACGGAAGCGCCGCCATCCCCGCGTACAACTCCTCCGCGGTGGCTGCGGCGAACTCCCCCATCGTGAGAAGCACCCGGCTTGCCAGGCGCGACCAGAGACATGCGCGATACGCGACCTCGAGCGGTCCGGTGAACGTGACCGCGGCGCGCGTCTCACGCACCTCCTTGGCGCCGAGAGCGCGCGACTCCTCGGCGAGCAGGTGCTCGACGCCCTTGGGGCATGTGGCGGCGTATCGATAGGTGGCGGTCATGCCCGCACGGTAGCACGAGCGGCGTCGCCTGCGTGAGCGGATCCGTGCGCGGTCCGGCCCGTCACGGCTCCCTGTATCCGAGCAGCACCCGCACCACCGCATGCGCTTGCGCCGCCGCGGCCGCCATCACGCGTGACGCGAAGAGCGGGTGTCCGTCACGCACATCGCTCGTGAGGTCGCCCACCACGTAGAGGCCGTCGGCCATCCGTTCGGTCACGATCGCGTTGGTGGAGCCGTAACCCGCCAGGCCCGATGCGGTCACGAGCGGTATGTCGGGCAGCTCGGCGAGGCAGGTGTTGACGATCATCGCCTTCACCCCGGCCTCGTCCACCGCCTCCACGATCGCACAGGCGCCGCGGACGAGCCCCACCAGGTTCTCCGGGGTCACCCGGTCCTGCACAAGGTCGAGCCGCACGTCCGAACGTATGCGCTGCAGGTTCTCCGCCAGCGCTATCACTTTGGGCATGCCGATCTGGTCGCGGAAGAAGAACTGCCTGTTGAGGTTGCCCTCATCCACCGTATCGAAGTCGACGAGCGTGAGCCTGCCTACGCCCGAGCGCACGAGCATCTCCGCCACGTTGCTGCCGAGTCCGCCACAGCCGATGATCGCAACGGTGCACCCGTGCAGCCGTGCCCGCAACTCGGGGTCGAGCGCGGTGTCGGGAACCTCAACGGCCACCCGTTCGGGCCGATGCGGGTGCAGGTCGAACGAATCGGAGGTCGGCGACATGTCAGCCTCCCGCCACGGGCGGGAAGATCGCGAGCCGGTCACCGTCACGGAGCTCCTGCTCCTCGGGCGCATGGGTGTTGTTCACGAAGATGACCCTGGGCTCATCCGGCAGGCCGAGCATGGCGATCACGTCGGCTATCGTGGTGCCTTCCTCGAACTCGAAGGTACGCGCGTGCCGCCCACCCTTGCCGTCGGGCTGGAACCCTGAGAAGTGTGCGAACAGCACCACGTCGACCCGCATGGCCACCTCCGATGAGTACCGGGACGCGCCCGCAGCGCCGCACGAAGGCAGCGCTGCGGGACACGCCGATACGTTCTCCTACTCGATGCCGAGCTGCTCGGCTACCTCGGGAACGAAACTGTACACGCTGTCGAGCTCCTCATCGGTGACCGTGAAGACCACGTCGTGCGGCGGCAGCTTCTCCTCGAGGAAGAAGGCCGGCAGACGGTCGTCCGCAGCCGTGAAACCGGCGTGCTGGTTGAAGACCCGTTCGTACGCGAGCGTCTCCTTGCCGAGCTGCATCAGCGCGTCGACATCCCAGTCGTCGCCCGTGTGCGCCGCGGCCATCTCGTGGATCGCCTCGAGCGCCTCCGGCATGTCGAGCACCGCGAACGCCACGAAGATGCACAGACCCATCGCGTCGAGCATGGCGGTAGCGATCTGCAGGCCCTGCGAGAGCGCGGCCTGGCCCTCCGGCTTGAGCGGGTCGACCGTGCCGCCCACCGCGAGCACGTTGCTCGTGATGGTGTAACCGGCGGTGTGGTCGGCGCCCATCGTGGAGGTGGCGTACGTGACGCCGATGCCCTGGATGGGCCGCGGGTCGTACGCGGGCAGACCCTGGTGCTTCACGACGGGGATGTTCTTCACGCCGAACTTCACACCCGTCGCCTCGGCGCCATCGCCAAGGACCTTGCCTAGCTCGGTGCCGCGCCCGATCTCGTCGAGCGCCTTGAGCGCCGCTTCACCGTCGCCGAACGCGATCTCACCGGAAGCCATGTATACGCCGAGCATCACGCCGGCCTCGATGGTGTCGATGCCGATCTCGCCGCACTTCCGGTCGAGCTTGGCCACCATGTCCATGTCGTCGATGCCGCAGTTGGCGCCGAGCGACCAGGCGCTCTCGTACTCGGGACCCTTGGTCATGTAGTGGCCGTCTTCGTCCACGTAGTAGCGCGAGCACTGGATCACGCATCCGGTGTGGCACCCGTGCTTGACGTTGCCGCCGCGCTCCACGGTGATCTCGCGCATCGTCTCACCGGAGATGCCGTCGACACCCTCGAACTGGCCGCTGGAGAAGTTGCGGGTGGGATAGCCGCCCGCCTCGTTGATGATGTTGGCGAGGACGTTGGTGCCAAAGGTCGGGAGCGCCTGGCTCGTGACGGCGTGTGTGGTGAGCGCACCGGAGAACTTGCGCACCGCGGCGATGAACGCATCCTTGTCGGCGTGCTGCTTGGGCTTGAGCCCCTCCTCGAAGATGGCGATGAGCTTGAGGCCCTTGCTCCCCATCACGGCGCCCAGTCCACCGCGCCCTGCATAGCGATTGGGGTGACCGAGCGGGTCGGTCACGGCGATGCCGGCCGACTTCATCTTCATCTCGCCCGAAGGCCCGATCACCAGGAACGACGACTTGTCGCTCATCCGGTGCTCGGACGCCTCGATGCCCTTTGCCACCGCTACCGTCTCGTAGGTGCCGAGACCGGCGAGGTCGTGCCTGCGCACCACATCCACCGT
Source organism: Anaerosoma tenue (assembly GCF_023161965.1). Taxonomy (NCBI): domain Bacteria; kingdom Bacillati; phylum Actinomycetota; class Coriobacteriia; order Anaerosomatales; family Anaerosomataceae; genus Anaerosoma; species Anaerosoma tenue. The sequence goes on along the minus strand of NZ_JALNTY010000004.1, from coordinate 40,492 downwards.
GCCGTCAGGGAACAGCCGCAGCGCATAGAGGGCGGTCTTGTCGGCCGGCGCCCCTTCGATGATGATCGCCGCGATGTTCATCTTGCCGAGCGCGTGCGCCGCGGTACCGCCGGAGTTCGCCTCCTTGATGCCGCCGGTGAGCGGGCTCTTGGCGCCGACGGACAGGCGGCCTCCGTTGGGGGCGCTCGTTCCGCCCAGGAGCCCGGGAGCGATCACGAGCTTGTTCTCCGGTCCGAGCGGATCGGCGTCCGCCGGGACCTCGCTGTACACGATGGCCGAGGTGAGCGCCCGGCCTCCGTACCGTGCCCACTTCTCAGGCAAGGGCTCCCTCGTCACCTGAAGCGTGGACATATCGACTCTCAGGATCTCACGCATACGCCTCTCCCTTCGGTCATCCGGCGCCTGCCCACTGGCCGGAGGGCTGCGGCGCCGGTCGTTCCCATATGCAGTTCATCCCCAGAACCTATGCAGTCACCGCGCTGCCGGGGCCTCCTCTTCGTCATCTTTCCCCGCCGCGTACAGGCCGAGGAAGAAACGGTGCGGACCCGGCGTCCCCTCGGGCACGAACGCCACCCTGTCGCCGGGCCTGATGAGATGGCTCATCGGTCGCACGACCCGGTTGCAGAAGACGCCTTCGATCATGGAGTGCGGCAGGTCGAGCATCGATGCGAGATCCGCTCCGGTCACACCCTCCGGGGGTACTGCGACCTCCACGAGCGTGGGCCCTCCGCGCTCCTTCTGCAGCGCGTGAAGCGCACCGAACAACCGTACGGTCACTGGTTCCGTAGTCACGTTCCACCTCCTGGGGACTACGTACCCAATGCGTGTCCGGAGGAGCGGGATCCTCGAGACCGGCGGCCCTTGAGACCCGGGAAAGGAACGCCTGTTCGCATTCCGCGCGCCGAGCGGCTATACTGCTCCATGCATCGCGCCCGCACGAGCGGGCGCCTCAACCAAGACTCGGTGGTCCTTCGCTTTCCTCGTGAACTGTCAGGACGACTGCGTCTGCCCGCAGTGCGACCTGATATGGCGCACGAGGAAGGAGATCTACTTGAGCTTCGAAAACCTGGGTCTTGCGCCCCGCCTCCTGGAGGCGGTGGCGTCGATGGGCTACACCAGCCCGACCCCCATCCAGCGTGACGCCATCCCGATGGTGCTCGAAGGCCGTGACGTCGTGGGCTGTGCCCAGACCGGTACCGGCAAGACAGCGGCGTTCGTGCTGCCGTTGATGCAGCGCATCCCCGCCAAGCCCGGCGGACCTCGCGCGCTCGTGGTCACCCCCACGCGTGAGCTCGCCGTGCAGATCGAAGAGGTCGCCACACAGGTGGCCAAGCACACCAAGCACCGCGTCGCTGTGGTGTACGGCGGTGTCGGGTACGAACCGCAGACCAAAGCGCTCAGGCGCGGCGTGGACGTGCTCGTGGCCACCCCGGGCCGTCTCCTCGACCTGATGGAGCGCAAGACGGCCGACCTCTCCAACGTGGAGATACTCGTGCTCGATGAGGCCGACCGCATGCTAGACATGGGCTTCTGGCCCCAGGTCCGCAGGATCATCCAGACCATCCCCGCCGGGCGGCAGAACCTCCTCTTCTCGGCCACGATGTCCACCGACGTGATGCGCGTGGTGAGCTCGACCCTGCACGAACCCGTGCGGGTGGAGGTCGCTCCCGCCAGCACGCCGATCGAGGCGATCGAGCAGCGCGTGTATCCGGTGGGAGGTCAGGAGAAGGCACAGCTCCTGGTGCACCTGATCAAGGCCGACGACCCCGAACGGGTGATCGTCTTCACGCGCACGAAACATCGTGCCGACCGCGTGGCCAAGGTGCTGCATAAGAGCGGGATCAACACCGCGGCCATCCACGGCGACCGCTCACAGTCACAGCGGCAGAGCGCGCTCGCGAGCCTGAAGTCGGGACGTTGCCGGGTGCTCGTCGCCACGGACGTGGTCGCGCGGGGCATCGACATCGATGACGTGAGCCACGTGGTCAACTACGACCTGCCCAACACACCCGAGGACTACGTCCACCGCATCGGCCGTACCGCGCGTGCGGGCAAGACCGGGACGGCCGTCACGCTCCTCGCGCCCGAAGAGCACGAGCTGTTCCGCGAGATCGAAGTGAAGATCGGCGCGGTGCTTAACACGCATGACGCTGAAGGATTCGAGTACTCGCAGCAGCGGCTCGTGCCGAGCGCAGAGCGAACGGCCGTTCGCCGGACGCGTACCGTGTACAGCTCGAGCCGGGGCCGCTCGCGCACCAGACGCAGGCGGTAGTCCGCGGGACATGGCGCCATAAGGCTCAGTGACGGCGGTCGAAAGACCGCCGTCCGCCTATGCCAGCGACTCCCTGATCGCCGCCACGAGCGCCTCGGGGCCCGCCCCTTTGGTCACCATCTTCGATCCACGAGGCAACTCGAGGACGCCGGGGCGACCGGTGAGCACCACGATCGGCACCTGTGTCGCGTCGCGGACATCGTGCACCGTACGGTCGCCACCCAGTCCATAGCCGCAAATGATTGCCGAGTACTGCGTGCTCCGAAGGTCACCGACGGCCTCGTCGAACGACTCCCGGCAGTCGACCACGGCGCCCGTGAAGTGCGTCCTGAGGGCGCTTGACGTGAGCGTTGCGAACACGGCGGAGTCTTCGATCACGAGGAACCGGCGCTCGGTGGGCCGCCCTTCGTCCACGCTGTGATCGGTCGAGCCGTCGGGCATCAGACCACGCGGCACCGGCTGTCCCGACGCGACGTACTGGTACAGCGCACATCCGCCGCCGTCGGTGTTCTCGCACTGCGGAAGGACGTGCGGATGCCGCACTCGCTTGATCACGCTGGCGCGTAGCGCCTGGTTCAGATCGCACGACTCCACAACAGGACATGGCATGGCGAGCACTCCTCTGCGCAGGTGGGGGCCATGTGCTTCAAGTGAGGAAGATACCCGATACGCCGGATCCGCACTGTGAGCGCAGTCACAGTATCGCTCGCCCCCTAGCGGGCGAGCCGCCAGGTGAACATCTCCACGGAGAGCGCGGTCTCAAGAGGGTCGTCGAGTGCTTCCGCGCGATGTCTGAGCTCATCGACCGGCACGTGGAACGCGGTGGGTCCCATCGCCGCGGCAGCCACCGCCTCGGCCCGGGTGAGCTTGATGGGGTATTCCAGGAGCTCGACCCGCTCGAGCAGGAACGCCCCGGAGAAACCGTGCCTGATCCGCTCCCCCTTGTCGGGATCGACGCCGATCATGCCGAGTGCATCCACGAGGCCCTCCAGATGGCGTCCGGTGGGGGCAGCCACCACCACCGCACCGCCCGGCGCCAGCATACGCGCGAACTCCGGCACGTTCCGGGGGGCGAACACGCTCAGCACCACAGCCGCCACCGAATCCTGGACCGGTATGCGCTCCCACGCGTCGCAGACTACCGCCCCCGCACGCGGATGTGACCCCGCCGCGCGACGTGCGGCGTGCTTGGAAAGGTCGAGCGCAAGACCCGGGCGCCCGGGCAGTCGCTCGAGTGCCGCCGCCAGGTAGCGCCCGGGGCCGGAGCCCACCTCGATGACACATCCCTCGACGCCTTCCGCGGCGCGATCGGCCTCTTCGGCGACACGGCCGAGGAGCGGCCGATAGTGGCCGGCCCCAAGGAACTCCTCGCGCGCCGAGAGCATCGCCGCCGTGTCGGCCGTGGCCTTGCGCACCACGCCGGGAAGGAGGTTCACGTAGCCCTGCCGGGCGATGTCGAACGTATGGCCCTGCGCGCACCGCAGCGCACCGCCGGCCCGGTGCAAGCCGCCGCCGCAATGCGGGCAGGCCAGGCATTCGACCCATCGGTCGGCCACGTGCGTCCCTCCGATCCGTATGGCGGAGCGTCCGTCGTTCGACCCACAGTACAATGGTGCCCCTCGACGGAAGGATAACCCATGACCGACACGGTACGCGCCGCTCAGAACGTCAGCCGGATGTGTATCGTATGCGGCACGCAGAACGAGAGCGGTCTGCACGCCCGCTTCTTCGAGCTGGACAATGGTGAGCTTGCGGGCGTGTTCACGCCACGCGAAGAGCATCAGGGCTACCCCGGCCGCCTGCACGGGGGCATCGCCTCCACGATCCTCGACGAGGCCATCGGCCGGGCGATCAACATCTCCGACGCCGATGCCTGGGGAGTCACCATCGAACTGACGGTCCGCTATCGCAAGCCCGTCCCCCTGGACCGCGAGATAACGGCACGTGCCCGCATCACGAAAGACTCCGGACGCATCTTCGAAGGAAGCGGCGAGATCAGGCTGGACGACGGCACCGTGGCCGTGGAGGCCACAGGGCGCTACCTTCGTCTCCCGATCGACCGGATCGCCGAAGGCGACTTCGAAGAGGAGTGGTTCCCGGACGACCGGCCACTTCCGCCAGGCGTGGAGTAGGAACGCCGACAGGGCCACCCGGAGGTGGCCCTGTCTTCACTCCTGGTCCGCGTGCGGAACGCCTACGGCTTCCAGACCTCCCACACGTGACCGGTGAGGTCGTCGGTGGGCTTGAGAGTGGGGTCACCCGGCTGCCAGCCGGACGGCATGACCTCGCCGGTGGCCTGCTGGTGCTGGTACGCCTTGATCTGGCGGATGAGCTCTTCGGGGTTGCGCCCCACGGGCGGCGTGAGGACCTCCATCGCCTGGATGACGCCCTCAGGATCGATGATGAACCGGCCGCGCACGTCCACCGCGCCGTTGTACACGCCGTACTGCTCGCCGATCTTCCCGCCGCCATCGGAGAGCATCGGGAACGGGACCCCGCCGTCGACCATCTTGGAGAGCTCGGTCTCCTGCCACACCTTGTGCGAGTGGACGCTGTCCACACTGAAGGACAGGACCTCTACGCCGAGCTCCTTCATCTCAGGGTACTTCTTGGCGACCGCCGAGAGTTCGGTCGGTCAAACGAAGGTGAAGTCGCCCGGGTAGAAGCACAGAACGACCCACTTGCCGCGATAGTCGGAGAGTGTGAACTTGCCGAACTTGCCGTCCAACAGCCCGCTGGCCTCGAAGTCAGGGGCTTCCTTGCCGACGAGGATACTCATACGCGTCATCTCCTTCTCATCCGTCGCCGCACATGCGGCGTAGTTGCCATGAGTCTCGTGTCACCGGCAGAACGCTTCCGCCGGGAGGTGCCTTCACAACGTCTCAACGCCCGGCGTCGCCTACACGCCCCTCTTCGCGGGCGGCACACTCCTCACACACTCCCTTGATCTCCAGCCGCACCGAGGTGATCTTGCGGACGCCCGAGAGGTGCGGCGGGACCTCCGGGTCGCCGAGATCATCCGTCCCCAGGTCGAGGATGGTGCCACAGCGTGTGCAGAGAAAGTGGTGATGCGTCGACGCATCGGGGTCGAACCGCGCCGCGCCCGGCGCGGCGATGCGCTCGATCAGCCCCCTCGCGGCCAACGTGGTGAGGGTGCGATATACCGTGTCGCGCGAGATCGTAGGGACACGCTCACGGACGGCGCGGAACAACTCGTCCGCGTCGGGATGATGTGTGGCCGATGCAAGCTCCCTGATGACCTCCAGACGCTGGTGTGTCATGCGGAGACCGTCGGCGCGAAGGGCGTCAGCGAAGGCTTGCTCGCGCTCGTGTATGGCTTCGGGTATCGCTTCCATAGGGTATCCTTATTGCTGACATATCCTACATAGGATTTTAACGCAACAAGTATACCCCATGCCGACCCTCCCCTAACCGGTCTCACGGCTCTGCTCTGGCACAGCGTGTGCTATCCATCGACAGAACGGTGCCCGCCTCACGACCCTGGAGCCGCAATGAGACCGACACCCCGTACCATCCTCGCCATATCCGCCGTGCTGATCGTCGGCGTCGCGTTCGTGATAGCCAACGCGCTGTCGGCCAACGCCCCCGGCACCACCAAGACCGAGGGTGCGAAGATTACCTACATCATCTCGGAGGCGGAAGCCGCGGCGACCACCGACATCCCCGTGAGACTGCTCGAGGGCTCGGATGCCGCTCACGAGTCGGCGCACATCTTCGATGCCCTCGCCGGCGTTCAGGGAGCGGCATCGGCCACGCTCGACACCGAGACGCTGGTTGTCAGCGTGGCGTACGACCCCGCGCGCCTCGATCCGGCTGAGATTCAGCGCACGCTGGCGGCGGCGGGGTACACCCGGCCTACGGCCGCGGACGCGACACCGGCAGAGGTCTCCGCCGACGGAGCCGCGCAGAGCATCACGATATCCGACAACGGCTCGGGGCTCGTCCCGAACATCATCAGCGCCCGGGCGGGTCTGCCGCTGACCATGACGTTCGGTCCGGGCACGGAGTGCCGGACCACGGTCGCCCTCCCGGCCCTGGGCGCCTCGGCGGAGATCATCGACGGCGGGACCATCGAGCTCGCGGCTCTCGAACCGGGCACGTACGAGATCATGTGCAGCGGCGGCGGCAACGAGGGCGTGCTCATCGTCCAGTGACGGCCGCGGCTCACCGCTCGCCGTGCATCCAGCGATCGATCCACCACGCCGCCGAGCGGTTCATCTCGGCCATGAACGATGATGCGAACTTGCGGCGGTAGACCGCCTGGGCGTAGTCGGTCACACCTGCCGGAAGTCCCGACGGCGCGTGCATCTCACCCAGTTCGCGGGTGGCCTCGGCGACCTCGGCGACCTCGGCGTCCGTCATGCGCCGGTAGCGGTGGATGAGATTCCGCCCATAGCGGCCGATGGGCTCCCGGCGCTTGCGCGGTCGCCCGAAGCACACCATCGCCGCGGGGAACGTATGGGCCGGAAGCTCCAGCAGGTCGGCGACTTCCTCGCCGTTCTCGATGATGTCGCCGATGTAGCACGATCCGATGCCGAGCGACTCGGCGGCGATCACGGCCGTCTGCGCCGCGATGATCGCGTCGGCGCACGCCAGCATGAGGTCGCCGGGTCCCACGGCCGACCTGTGCGCCTCGGCATCCACCTCGGCGACCGGGCTTGCCGCGAACAGATCGGTCCACTTCTGCCAGTCGGCCACGAACAGGAGCACCCACGGCGCCGTGGCGATGAAGGGCTGGTCGTCGCAGAGGGTCGCGAGACGCTCCTTGACCGCCGCGCCCTCCACATCGATGACCGAGTAGAGCACCATGTTGCCCGCCGTCGGCGCGCGGAGCGCGGCGTGCAGGATCGCCTGCCGCTCATCGGCCGTGAGCGGAGCGGGGTCGTAGGTCCGCGTGGAAGAGCGCCGCGCGATCACTTCCAGGGTCGGGTTCGTGAGGGGTCCCGGCTTCGTGACATCCATCCCGCTCACCTCACCGCGTCGCGGACGATAGGACACGTCATGCAGTGTCCTCCGCCCCTGCCCTTGCCCAGCTCGGACCCCTCGATCTCGAGGACCTCGATCCCCGCGGCGCGAAGCTTCGCGTTGGTGTGCACGTTCTTGGAGTACGCCACCACCACGCCGGGCTCGAGCGCGACCACGTTGTTCGCGTCGTCCCACTGCTCCCGCGCCGACTGGAACCGGTCGCCACCCGTCTCTATCGTTCGGACACGCGCCACGCCGAGCGCGTCGGCGCACGCCTCGAGCACGCCGGTCTCCTCGGCTACCTCGAACTCGTCGGGACGGGAGCCCGGTCGCACGCTGAAGACCTGCATATCGTCGATGACCGGCGGGAAGATCGTCACGGCGTCGTGGTCCACGAAGGTAAGCACCGTGTCCAGGTGCATGTACGCGCGCTGCTGGGTCATGCGGCAGACGATGACACGCTCGGCTTCGCCCGCCTCGAACAGCGCCGAGGCGACATGCTCCACCATGCGCCCTGTAGAGCGCTCGCCCAGGCCTATCAGGACCGTCCCGTTACCGATGGGCATCACGTCCCCGCCTTCGAGCGACGACCCCTGGCTGAAGTCCTCGAGCGGGAAACGGGCCGTGTCCCCGGACGGCGGATACCAGAACCGGAACCCCGCCGGGACGAACCGCGGGTGGAACCGGTAGATCAGTGAGACGAGGACGACCTCCATGCGCCGGGCCGCCCAGAAGAGCGGCGGAAGCACCACGCCGCCGTACAGCCAGGCGCTCGAGTCACGGGTGAAGATGGTGTTCGGCAGCGGGGGCAGCACGAAGCTGTCCGGGTCTGCGAGGACCGCGCCGAGCGACCGTCTCCGCAACGACGCCAGGTCCACACCCTCGATCTCCGAGCCGAGCAGCCCGCCCACGAGCACCTCGGCCAGCCGGGCGGGGTCCAGCTGCCGGAGGTACGAGCGAAGCTCGGAGACGAGCGAGAGGCCCACGGTATACGAGGAGACCGCGCTCGAGACAGCCTCGTCACGAGCCTCGGCGGAGGCCTCGAGCGCATCGGCGAGCATCTGCTGCAGATAGAGCACCTCGACGTCCCGCGACCGCAGCAGCTCCACGAACGCATCGTGCTCGGCGGCGGCGCGCTCCACCCACACTACGTCGTCGAAGAGGAAGTCGGCACGGTTCTCGGGTGTGAGCCGCTCGAGCGCGACCCCCGGCCGGTGGACGAGCACGGTGCGCAACCTGCCGACCTCGGAGTAGACGCCCGGTACGAGTGGCTCCATCACGACCTCCTCGGCGAAACGGTCTTCCTCGGTTACTATGCCACGAGGCGTGGCTGCTGGCATCGGGCTTGCACCTCGACGCCGGGTACGCCGCTTTGGAAAGGCACCGCATGACCGGGCACCGCGAGAACGAACCGCTGGCACGGCGACCGCTCTGGCCGCTGGCCGGCGTGCGCATGCAGCTCGTGGCGGGAGCGGTCATGTGGCTGATCGGGGCCAGCATCCTGCTCGTCCGCGGCGCCGGATACATCCAGGGCCGCTCCTGGCACGCCTGGGCGCTCGCCGCCGGCCTCGCCCTCGGCGTCATCAAGTCGCGATACATGCTCGAGGGGGTGGCCGAGCGTGCCGTGGAGCGCATCCGCGGGCGGGGCCGGGCATGGCTGCCGGGCTTCTTCTCGCTCCGCTCCTGGGGTTTCGTCGCACTCATGATGGGCGGCGGGATGGCGCTCCGTCGGCTCGTTGTGGCTCCCGATCAGATCGGGGCGGGGATCCTCGGCGCGATCTACCTGGGCGTGGGCGCGGCGTTGCTGCTTGCCGACCGCGTCTTCTGGCATGCCGTGTTCGGCCGCTCGCGGAACGGCGCCGTCACGGGCTGAGAGCCGCAGACGGCCACCCGATGGGACGGCCGTCGGCCGTCACGCCTGTTTGAGCTCGATCTCCATCCCATCAGGGTCCGGGAAGAACAACAGCCGCCACCCTCCGGGCATCTCGCGTATGGCTATGTCCTCGCCGATGACGCCCGCCCGGCGCAACTCCTCGTAGGCGGCGTCGATGTCCTGCGTCTCGAACGCGAGGTGCTTGAAGCCGAGCATGCGCTCGGGCAGTTCGTGTGCCGGCACAGTGTCGTCGTACGCGAAGAGCTCGATCGCCAGATCGCCGAGGTGCATGAACGAAAGCGTCTTGTCGGCCATCACCCGCTCGTCGCCGTCGGTGAAGCCGAGAGCGCGGTAGAACGACTTGGATCGCTCCAGATCGCTCACCACGATGCCTACGTGATCCGCCACGAGGTCCATGCGATCACCCGAGCCTTCCGCCGACGATGCGCGCCACCTCGGCCTTGTCACAGTTCCCGCCGCACTCGGCGCTCACAAGCCCGATCGCGCGGCCCATCTCCCGCTTCTCGGTGATACCCTCGGCCTCGAGCACGCGCGCGACCACCGCTTCCAGCGCCTCGCCCGTGACCTGCTCCGGAAGGTATCCCTCAAGGATCGCCACCTGACCGGCGAGCAGGGCTGAACGCTCTTCATCCGTGCCGACCTTGATCGACCCCTCAAGCGTCTCGCCCGTCTGCTTGAGAACCTTCTTGAGTGCCGACACGACCTCCTCGGGCGTGAGTTCGCGACGCTCTTCCTTCTCCTTGATGTCGATCTCGTTCTTCACCTGGCGGAGGATCGAGAGACGCGGCTTGTCGTGCGCGCGCAGAGCGGCGGTGATCTCGGATGCGATGAACTCCCTGTCCATGATGGTCCCTTCACAGAGCGGATCAGACAGCTCCTGCGAGTGTAACGCAGCCGTCACCCTCCGCGCCTTGCGCCGGATCCCGTGAGAGGTTAGATTAGCGCCCTAACTATTAGTCACCTAACCATATGCACGCCGCACGACAGCCACACGGGAGCCCCCATGACGCATCACATGCATCCCCACCATCCGCCCCACGATCCGTTCAGCGTGGGACTCGAAGGCGTCGACCCCCTTTCCATGGACGTCTTCAAGGCGTTCAAGCGTTCGATGGTGCTCAACCGCCATCTCATGGCCATGAGCCTGTCAGGCGAGGAGTCGCATCCCGGCCAGGCCGGCTGCCTCCTGGCCCTCTCGCATCACGACGGCATGAGCCCGAGCGAGCTTGCCGACGTGCTCCATGTGTCACGTCCCACAGTCACCACGATGCTGCAGCGTATGGAGACGGCCGGAGCCATCGAGCGTCGCACCGACGAGCACGACCAGCGAGTGACGCGGGTGCATCTCACGCCACGCGGCCTGGAGCTGGCCGGGCGCATGCGGATGGTGCACGCGGACGTGATCATGACGACCATCGGCCGGCTGCAGGAGGACGACCGACACGAACTGCTGCGTCTGCTCTCGCTCCTCAACGAGCACGCCGTCCAACAGCTCCGAGAGATAGAAGGGGGCCGTTCATGAGGCTTGTCAGATTCCTCAGGCCGTACCGCGCGCAGATCGTGCTGGTGATGGCGTTGGTGCTGCTTCAGGCGCTCGCCAACCTCTACCTCCCCGACCTCAACGCGAACATCATCAACGACGGCGTCGCCAAGGGAGACACGGCGTTCATCATGCGCGAAGGCGCGGTGATGCTCGGCGTGGCGCTCGTCCTGGGCGTGATCTCCATCATCAGCGTCTACTGGGGCGCGCGCACCGCGATGGCGTTCGGCCGCGATCTGCGGCATGACATCTTCCGCACCGTGCAGAGCTTCTCCCTGGCCGAGATGAACCGCTTCGGCGCGCCATCGCTCATCACGCGCACCACGAACGACGTCCAGCAGATCCAGATGCTCGTGGTCATGGGGCTCAACGTCATGGTGATGGCGCCGTTCATGGCGGTGGGAGGCGTGATCATGGCCATTCGGCAGGACGCCCCCCTCTCCCTCATCATCGTGGTGGTGATCCCGCTTCTCGCGGTCGTTCTGGGATTCCTCGCGCGCAACGCGATGCCGTTGTTCAAGACCATGCAGAAGCGCGTCGACCGCGTGAACCAGGTGATGCGTGAGAAGCTCGCGGGTATCCGCGTGATCCGCGCCTTCGTCCGCACGCGCTACGAAGAACAGCGCTTCGACGTGGCCAACCGCGAGCTCTCCGAGACCATGCTCGCGGTAGGCCGACTCTTCGCGCTGATGATGCCAGCGGTCATGGCGATCATGAACCTGACGCTCGTGGCCACGATGTGGTTCGGCGGGCTGCGCATCGACAGCGGCGCGATGCCGATCGGCAACCTCACAGCCTTCCTGACATACATCATGCAGATCCTGATGTCGGTGATGATGGCCGCGTTCATGTTCGTGATGGTCCCGCGGGCGGCGGCTTCGGCCGAGCGCATCAACGAGGTCCTCGACACTCAGAGCGGGCTCGCCGACCCCGCTGAGCCGCTCGTGCCGACGACCGACCGGGGCGTCGTGGAGTTCCGCGACGTCGAGTTCCGGTATCCGGGGGCCGAGGCGCCCGTGCTCGCGGGCGTGTCGTTCACCGCCGAGCCAGGCAAGACGACCGCCATCGTGGGAAGCACCGGCAGCGGCAAGTCCACGCTCGTCAACCTGATCCCGCGCTTCTACGACGTCACCGGCGGTCAGCTCCTGGTGGATGGCGTCGACGTGCGCGACATGGCGCAGGCCGAGTTGTGGCGGCGCATCGGGTTCATCCCGCAGAAGGCGTTCCTGTTCAGCGGGACGGTGGCGAGCAACCTCAGGTACGGACGCGATGAGGCCACCGACGAGGAACTCTGGCACGCACTGGGGATCGCGCAGGGCAAGGGGTTCGTCGCCGCGCTCGAGGACGGTCTCGACGCCCCGATCACGCAGGGGGGCACCAACGTCTCCGGCGGCCAGCGCCAGCGCCTGGCCATCGCGCGGGCGCTCGTCAAGCGCCCGTCGGTCTACGTCTTCGACGACAGCTTCTCCGCGCTCGACTTCAAGACGGACGCGGCGCTGCGCGCTGCGCTCTCCCGCGACACAGCCGACGCGACGGTCATCATCGTGGCGCAGCGCGTCAGCACGATCATGCACGCGGACCTCATCGTCGTTCTCGAGGAGGGCCGCGTGGTAGGCATGGGCACCCATGACCAGCTCCTTGGCTGCTGCCCCACCTACGGTGAGATCGTCAGTAGCCAGATGACCGAGGAGGAGGTCGCATGAGCGCCGGCACCGAGCGACAGAGCGGCGGCGCTCCCGCCCCCGGTCCCGGACGGGGCCCGCGTGGACCGATGATGGGACCGGGAGGCCACGGGCTGATGGCCGGCAGCGCCTCCACCAAGGACTTCAAGGGATCGCTCAAGCGGCTCGCCGGCTACCTGAGGCCAGAGGCGACGAAGCTCGTGCTCGTGTTCCTGCTCACCGCGCTGAGCGTGGCCGGCATGGTAGCGGGGCCGCGTATCCTCGGCTCGGCCACGAACGTGCTGTTCGAGGGCGTCATCGGCACCGCGATGGCCGAACGGCTCCCCGAAGGCGCCACCAGCGAAGAAGCGGTAGCCATGCTGCGCGCGGGCGTCGAACAGCTACGGGCGAGCGGCCAGGATTCGGAGGCCGACCAGGCCGAGCAGCTCGCGGACATGTTGTCCGGCATGGACGTCACGGTGGGCGAAGGCGTCGACTTCGGCATGGTGGCGCGACTGCTGTCGATCCTCGCAGGCGTCTACCTGCTCGCCTCCGCCTTCAGCTGGGGCCAGGCGTACATCATGGCGGGCGTTACCCAGCGGACCATCTACAACATGCGCAAGCAGGTCGACGAGAAGCTCGCCAGGCTCCCGCTCACGTACTTCGACCAGAACTCCCGCGGTGACACGCTCTCCCGCGTCACCAACGACATCGACAACATCGCGCAGACCCTGCAGCAGCAGGCCGCGCAGATCCTCAACTCGGTCCTCACGATCGTGGGCGTCCTCGGCATGATGCTCTGGGTGAGCCCGCTCCTCTCGGCCATATCGCTGCTCGTCATCCCCGCCTCGCTCGTGGTGACGGTGCTGATAGCACGCCGGTCCCGCACGCAGTTCGCGGCGCAGTGGGAGCGTACGGGGAGCCTCAACGGACACGTGGAGGAGATGTTCACGGGTCACGGCATCGTGAAGGTCTTCGGCAGACAAGCCGAGGCCATCGAGGTGTTCGACCGCGAGAACGAGGGGCTGTACGACGCGTCCTTCCGTGCCCAGTTCATCTCAAGCACGATCCATCCCTCGCTCCACTTCCTCAACAACCTGAACTACGTGGGAGTGGCGATCATCGGCGGACTCAGGGTCGCGAACGGCCAGCTCAGCCTGGGCGATGTCCAGGCGTTCATCCAGTACTCGCGGCAGTTCAACCAGCCGATCGTCCAGACCGCATCGGCGGCCAACGTGTTGCAGTCGGCGGTCGCTTCGGCCGAGCGCGTGTTCGAGCTGCTTGACGCCCCCGAGGAGGTGGCCGAGACCACCGCTCCGACACGCCTCACGGATGTCCGTGGCCACGTCGAGTTCCGGGACGTCACGTTCAGCTACACCGAGGACACCGGACTCATAGAAGGCCTCAGCCTCGAGGCCCTGCCGGGGCAGACGGTCGCCATCGTGGGCCCCACGGGCGCCGGCAAGACCACGCTCGTCAACCTGCTGATGCGCTTCTACGAGCTGCAGGACGGTGCCATCCTGATCGACGGTGTGGATACACGCGACATGACGCGCGACGACCTGCGCACGGCCTTCGGCATGGTGCTGCAGGACACGTGGCTGTTCAAAGGCACGATCCGTGAGAACCTCGCCTACGGTCGTGACGAGGTAGATGAGGTCGAACTGATGCGCGCCGCCGACGCCGCCCACGTGGACCACTTCGTCCGCACCCTCCCCGACGGTTACGAGACGGAGCTCAACGACGACAGCTCCAACATCTCGCAAGGACAGCGACAGCTCCTGACGATCGCGCGCGCCTTCGTGGCCGACCCGCCGATCCTCATCCTCGATGAGGCGACCAGCTCGGTGGACACGCGCACCGAAGCGCTCATCCAGGAGGCGATGGAGCGGTTGATGAAGGGGCGCACGAGCTTCGTGATAGCCCACAGGCTCTCCACCATCCGCGATGCCGACCTCATACTCGTGATGAACGAAGGGGCGATCGTGGAGCAGGGCACGCACGACGGCCTGATGGCTGCTGGCGGATTCTACGCGGACCTGTACAATAGCCAATTCGCAGAAGAGCTCGACGAAGCCGTCTAGGCCACGCCAGGGAGACCGACGCCCGTGAACATGTACCTCGCCGCCATACTCGGATTCGTGCTGCTCTTCGGCGGCGGCGAGGGCCTCGTCCGCGGCGCCGTGTCCGTGGCCCGCAGGTTCGGCCTGTCGTCGCTGCTCATCGGGCTCACCGTCGTGGCGGCTGGCACCTCCGCGCCGGAGCTCCTCGTGAGCGTGAGCGCGGCGCTTCAGGGCAACGCCGACATCGCCATCGGCAACGTCGTAGGCAGCAACATCTTCAACGTGCTTGCGGTCCTCGGGATCTCCGCGCTCATCGCCCCGATCGTGGTGAAGCCCGCCGAGGTGAAGCGTGACACGCTGGTGATGGTCGGAGCCATGCTGGTGCTGGCGGCCGTGTCTCTGACCGGACTCATCACCCGCCCGATCGGCCTGTTCCTGGTCCTCGGGCTCGTGGGCTACACCTACTACTCGTATCGAACGGAGCTCAGGGAGAAGCCTGCCCCGTCTGCGGAGCTGCACGAGCACGAGGGCGAGGAGTTCGAGGGGCCGGGAAGTCTGTGGCTCGGCATCCTCTACATCGCGCTCGGCCTCGGTGCGCTCGTTGTCGGATCGGACCTCCTGATCACAGGAGCGACCGGCATCGCCCGAACGTTCGGCGTTCCGGAGACGGTGATCGGCCTCACCCTCGTTGCCGTAGGCACTTCGCTGCCCGAGCTCGCCACAAGCATCGCGGCCGCGTTCCGCGGGCACTCCGACGTCGCCGTAGGCAACGTCCTCGGCAGCAACATCTTCAATGCTTTGCTCATCATCGGCACGACCGCCATGGTGCGTCCCATCGGCGTGGCCGAGAGCATCGCTTGTGTCGATGTGTGGGTGATGACGGGAGCGGCTCTCGTGCTCGTGCCGCTACTGGTAAGGAACGGCCGCATCGGCCGCCGCGCGGGCGCGGTGCTCACCGCCGCCTATGCGACGTACGCGGTGCTGCTCCTTCTCTAACAGCACCGCGTAGCCGCGCATCATCGGAACCCCGGTCCTCCTACGGATGGACGCCCGACCACGGAGCGCCCTGCTCGATGCCGGGCGCATCGAGCCATCCCCACCCTGGGTCGCCTCCGCTACCGCCGTGCGCCCAGGCCATCGTGCTCGTTGAGAGCACGAACGCCAGAGCGATCGCAGCGAAGACGAGGGGGCGGGTACGCCTCTTCATGCCGGTTCACCTCCCCGACGGGGCCGCACGATGGTGCCTGCGTGCACCGGCGCTCGTGCGGCGTATCCCCCCGCCCACGACACGAGAGGCAGTGGGCGATGAGACTTCGTACCCGCACGTGAAAGGCGGTAATCCCGTCGGCATGGTTTGGCTGGTCCGGGCGTGAGGGGTAGCATTGTCGTACGCGGAGCCGGGCGCTCAGGCCCGATCGGACCCCGGGAGCACACATGCATGTCGTCATCGGCGGATACGGGCGCGTGGGCCGCTTCCTCGCGTTCATGCTGGAGGAGCACGGGCATTCGGTGGCGGTGATCGACCGCAATGCGGAAGCTTTCGCCGAGGCTGGTCATGACATCAAGGGCCGGCGGATCACCGGTGAGGTCTTCGACCGCTCGACACTCGAGAAAGCCGGGATCCGGCACGCCGGGGCGTACGCAGCGGTCACGAGCGGTGATAACAGCAACATCGTGAGCGCCCGTGTGGCGCGTGAGCGGTTCGGCGTCCCCTGCGTGGTGGCACGCATCTTCGACCCCCACCGGGCGGTGATCTACGAGCGCTTCGGCATCCCCACCGTCTCCGGCGTCAACTGGTCGAGCGCCATGCTGCTGGCCAGCATTCTGGAGCCCGAGGTCAAGATACGTGCGGCATACGGTGGAGGCGAGGTGGTGACCATCACCGCCGATGCGTCCACGCAGCTCACGGGCAAGATGGTGAGCAACGTCGACTATCCCGGGAAGTTCTCGATATCGGCGGTCGTCCGTGATGGCGTGGCGCACCTCGCGGAGCCGCGCATGGAACTCATCAAGGGCGACAGGCTGAGCATCACCGTGACGCGCGACGCCCTCCCGGAGCTCAAGAAGCTCCTCGACCTGGACTGAGGAGGACGCGATGCGGATCGTGATAGTGGGCGGCGGCAAGACAGGGGCGTACCTCGCCGAGCGGCTGCATCGCGAGCACACCGTGGTGCTCATCGAGCAGCGCCGGGAGCGTGTGGACGTGCTCAGGTCGGCACTGCCCGAGGTGGACACGATACACGGCGACGCCTGCGAGCCCGAGGTCCTCGAATCGGCGGACGTGAGCGACTCCGACATGGTGATCGCCGTGACCGGTGACGACGAAGACAACCTCGTGGTCGCCATGCTCACGAAGGTGCTCGAAGGCGGCACGGTCTACGCGCGCGTCAACCACCCCCTCAACGAATGGCTCTTCGACAAGGAGTGGGGTGTGGACGTGGCGGTGTCCTCACCCGCGATGCTCTACGGACTCATCGGCCGCGACCTTGTGTTCGGCGATGTCGTACCGCTGCTCGATCTCCAGGCGGACGACGTCCAGGTCGATGAGGTGCGGCTCCCGGAGGATGCGGAAGCCGTGGGCAAGACGCTCGCCGACATCGCGCTCCCCGCCAACGTCACCGTGATGGCGGTGATCGCCGCCGGCGGCGGCGTCCGCGCGGCCAGAGGCGAGACCCGCCTTGAAGCCGGCGACCAGCTCCTGATCCTCGTCCAGGGAGCCATGGACAGCGCAGCGGTCCTCGAAGCGCTCGGCACCGGCAAGACGGTGCCCGAGGCGCGAGGCGGGAGCGACGCCGGCTGAGGATGGCCGGATGTCCCACCGGGCGACGGCCCGATCAGTCGGCGGCTTCAGACCTGTCCGGCGGAATCGCGCACGAGAGCGGCGTGCATGGTTCGTCGATGCGGTACGGCACATCGGTGAGTATCACGCCGGGCTCGCCGAAGAGCTGCTGCTTCAGGAACAGCGATGTCTGGTCGTGGAGCACCGCGTCCCCCACGTTCTCCGCTGCGTACTCGGGCAGTATCACCGTGACCACGTGGTCGCTCGTCGGCCGAGGAACGGACCTGATGTGGCCCATGATCGGCGCGAGGATCTCCCGGTACGGCGAGTCGATGATGGTGAGCTTGATGCCGAAGCCCGCTGCATCCCATCGCCCGCGGAACTCATCGGCCGTGCCGTCGATGTCCACGTAGACCGCTTCGATCCGATCGGCCTTGAGGCTGCGCGCATAGCGGAGTGCGCGGATGAGCCGCCGGTCGATCGCCTTCACGAGGACGACCACGTGGTTGTGCATCCGGTTGTACGACTGCCAGTCGAGATCGGCGTACTCGTCGGGTCTGATGGCAAGATCGCGTCGCACGCGGTCGTACTGCGCGCGGACCCACAGGAAGCCCCCTACGATCGCCGGGATCAGGATGATCACGACCCACGCGCCTTGCGCGAACTTGGCCACAGCCACTACCAGTGTCACCACGCCCGTGGCAACGGCCCCCAGGGCCGGCAGAGCCAAGGAGCGCTGCCACCCGGGCTCTCGTACCCGCAGATGGTGGCGGATCATGCCGGCCTGCGAGAGGGTGAACGACAGGAACACCCCTATCGCGTACAGCGGGATCAGACGCGTGGTCACACCACCGAACGCCATCAGCAGCACGGCGGCCGCGATGGTTAGCAGGATGATCCCGTTGCTGAACACCAGCCGGTGTCCCCGGTCACGGAGCTGATGCGGCAGGAAGTCGTCGTCCGCCACGAGCGACGAGAGCCGCGGGAAGTCCGCGTAGGCGGTGTTCGCCGCGAGCACCAGGATCGTGGCGACGCTCGCCGAGATCACGTAGTACAGCCATCCCGTGCCGAACATCGACCGGGACAGCTGGCTGATCACCGTCTCGGTCTCGGAAGGCTGGACCCCGGCAAGCCGGGAGAGCGCCACCGTGCCGAGGAACAGGAACAGAAGGATAGCCGCCATCCACGTGAGCGTTGTCGCGGCATTACGCTCTTCGGGCTGCCGGAACGCCTGCGCGCCGTTAGCTATCGCCTCGATGCCCGTCATCGCGGTGCATCCGGACGCGAAGGCCTTCAGCACGAGGAACAGCGTCAGCGACTGCACCGCCTCCACGGGGTCGCCCGGTGCGGGAACGGTGAACGGCTGACCGAGAGCGAAACGTACCAACCCCACGGCGATCATCACCCCCATCAGAGCGATGAAGACGAACGTGGGGCCAGCGAACAGGGCACCCGATTCCCGGGTCCCCCGAAGGTTCGCGACGGCCAGCGCAACCACGAGGGCCACCGCGATCGGCACCGTGTAGCGCAGCAGACCGGGGAACGCCGAGGTGATAGCCGCCACTGCGGCCGAGATCGAGACGGCCACGGTCAGCGTGTAGTCCACCAGGAGCGCGGCGCCGGCCACCAGCCCCGGAACGGTGCCAAGGTTCTCCTTGGCCACGATGTACGAGCCTCCGCCACCCGGGTACGCCCGGATGGTCTGGCGGTACGAGAGCACCACCACCACGAGCAGGATCCCGATCCCCGCGGCGACCGGCAGCGTGAAGCTCAGCGCACCCGCGCCCGCGAGAGCGAGCATCAGCATGATCTCGCCCGGCGCGTATGCCACCGACGAGAGCGCGTCGCTCGAGAACACCGCGAGCGCAACCGGGTTGCTCAGTCGCTGCCGCATCGCGTCACGGTTGTGCAGAGGGTCGCCCAGCAACAGGCGCTTCACGGGGCCGGGCATCATCCTGCCTATCGTGTCGACACTGATCCACCAGCGCCAAGCGTACCGCACGATGGTGCGCAGCGGGTCACGATAGTCCCCGCAGTTGCCGCCTGCGCTCGCGCCATTCCGGTACGTACCGCTCGAGCTGCGCGTAGAACCGGGGTCCGTGACCGCGCTCGCGCAGGTGGCACAACTCGTGGAAGATCACGTAGTCGAGGCACTCCACAGGAACGCGCACGAGGCACGTATTGAGCGTGATCCTGCCCGAGGGGGCGAAGCTCCCCCACCGTGACCGCATCTCACGAAGACGGAGCGGCGGCTTGTCCTCCCCGGGCGCCGCGAAGTGCGCCCAGCACGCGTCGTATCGCTCTCTGAAGAGACCCCGGGCGCGCTCGATCTCGGCGGGGCTCAGCGGCTCACGCACGTGTCCTCCACGCGCGGCGATCTCCGCACGCTTCCTGGTCAGCCACCCCGCCCTCGACCGCGCGAACCGCTCGATATCCCGGAGAGGCATGCGCCTCGGGGCGCGCGCCCGTACAGTGCCGTCGGGCGAGATGGTGAGAGCGAGCGTGCGCCGATCGGTGCGTAGCACCTCACAGGGGATGCACTCCGCACCGTGCACGATCTCGATGAGGGCGGAAGGCTCGCTGGATCCGCCGCGCCCGCACGCGCCCGCCTTCGTCACGAAGCGACGACCCTGCCGTCCCGGATGGTCAGTTGCTCGTCCGCATGCGCGGCCATCCGGGGATCATGGGTCACCATCACGCAGGTCATCGCCCGGTCGTGGACCTGGCGCTTCAGCATCTCCACCACCTGGAAGCCACGCTCCGTGTCGAGGCTCGCGGTCGGCTCGTCCACGAGCATGATCTCCGGGACGTTCATCAGGGCGCGCGCTATCGCGACGCGCTGACGCTCACCGCCGGAGAGGAGCGCGGGCCGGTGCGACGCCCGGTCGGTGAGGTCGAACGACGCGAGCAGTTCGTCCGCGCGGTCCCGGTGCTCCTGCCGTACCCGCCCCGAAAGATGCGGTACCAGCAGCAGGTTGTCACGCGCGGTCAGGTAGGGCACCAGGTGGTGCTCCTGGAACACGATCCCGATGTTCTCGCGCCGGAACCTGGCCGCCTCCCTGACGGTGCGGAGATGCACCGGATGCCCGCCGATGACGATCTCGCCCGAGGTGGGGGTGAGCAGGCCCGCGATGATCGAGATGAGGGTGGTCTTGCCCGAGCCGGAAGGACCGAGCAGCGCGAGCAGCCTGCCTCTGCCGAGCGAGAAGGAGACGTCGTCGAGCGCCGTCACCTGCGTCCGGCCGGTGCCGTATCTCTTGGTGATGTTCCGTATCTGCAGCATGTCGCCCCCTATGCCGAGGTGCGGCCGAGGGCCGTTGCCGGGTCCACTTTGAGGATGCTCCTGAGCGAGAACAGACTGCCAAGGTAGGCCGTACCGAAGACCGCGGCCACCGCCACCGCCCATCTGCCCGGGTCGGGGTCGAACGCCATCATCGGCGGCATCCCGGCCCCTACGCCCAGGGCCAGAAGCGTGCCAGCCGCTGTGGCAACGGCCACCAGCACGGTGATCTGCAGGAGCAGGTCGCGATAGAGGAACGCGTTGGACGCCCCGATCGCCTTTATCGCGGCGATCTGCGAGGTCTTGTGAAGCGTGGTGATGTAGAAGAAGACACCCACGAGAAGAGCGCCGATGACCACGGAGACGCCCTGGATGCCGGCCATGGCCATGATCATCTCCGGCATGCCGTTGCCCGCACGCGCAGCCTCGACCGGCCCCGCAACGGTGTATTCACTGCCGAGGCGGGCCTGGACGTCCTCGATCGTCACACCGTCCTCCAGGGTGATCGCTGCCACCGACGCGCTCCCCTCGAACTCCTCGGCCATCCTCGCGGCCGCCACAGGATCCGATCCGCCTTCATCGGCCACGCGGCCGAGCACGGAGGCCACATGCAGCTCCTGCCAGGTGGGAAGGTCGACCCATACCGTGGGGACCATCACGTACCGCCGTCCCTCGGTGAATCCCACCACCACGAGTTCGGCATCCACCGGTGTCAGGACGATCGTGTCCCCGATCTCGACCCCCTCGAGCCGGGCGGTCTCGTCGAGCACCGCCTCCCCCGGGCCTACGTCCCCCGTGCCCTCGATGATCGGCAGTTGGCCGAATCGGCTGCCGAGACCGAACACGCGCACATCGAACGGATCGGAGACCGATCCCACGGAGGCGTAGGTGTGACCCACCCCGTACGCGTCGGCCACGCCCTGCGTGCCGGCGACGACGTCCATGTCGGCAGCGGAGAGTATGCTGCGCTCGAAGGTGGGATAGGTGTCCTTCTGGAACACGAGCGCGTCGGCGTCGAGCGAGGACTTCGCACCGGACATCCCGGTGAGCAGCCCCTCCGACATCGCCGTGGTGACCATGATTAGCGAGACGACCAGCGTGATCGCAGTCGCGATCAGCGCGAACTTCAACTTGCCTCCGAGCAACTCCTTAAGTCCGAGCATCGCTCTCCAATGGTCCGCTCACACGATGTCCAGATGGTAGCGGAAACCGTCGCGGGATGTTGCGGCACGCTGCGCGTTCGTGTCTACTGTCCTGATACGGTGCACATCGTGGAGGGGGGCTCCCGGGTGTTCAAGAAGTACGTTCTGGAGACGCGACCTCAGTTCCTCACGCTCGCGCTCGTTCTGGTCGTGCATGGTTCGGCACTGGCGGCGTGGCACGGCTCGATCCACATCGGACGCTCGATCCTCGCGGCGATCGGACTCATCCTGTTGCAGGCGAGCGTCAACGTCTTGAACGACTGGCACGACTGGACGAGGAGCGGCATCGATCACGACACCGTGCAGACACCGTTCTCGGGCGGGAGCGGCATGCTTCCCGCCAGGGACCTGGAGCCGCGCGAGGCGCTCATACTCGGCATCGGCACACTCCTGGCAGGCTCCGCCATCGGGCTGTATCTCGCCTGGGCGGCCGGGTGGGAGCTGCTGATCATCGGGCTGGTGGGCGCGGTGCTCGTGGTCCTCTACACGCCGGTGTTCACCCGGACGGGCCTGGGCGAGATCATGGCCGGTGCGGGCCTGGGCATCCTGCCTGTCGTCGGCACGTACTTCCTGATCACGGGAGGCTTCGACACGGCAGCCTGGGTCTCCGGGATCCCTGCCACGCTGCTCACCTACAACCTCCTGCTCCTGAACGAGTTCCCTGACACGACTGCCGACACCGCAGGAGGCCGTCACCACATGGTGGTGCTCCTGGGCAAGCGCCGCGCGCGCTGGCTCTACGCGGTGGCCGAGGCCGCGGCGTTCGTCGTCATCGTCATCGGCGTGGTGACCGGCATCCTCACGCCGTGGGTGCTGCTGGCGCTGGTTGCCGCCGTGCCGGCAGCCAAGGCGGTCACGATCGCGATCAGGGAGTACGATGGGTTCGAGGAGCTCATCCCGGCGCTGGGCGCGAACGTGCAGGCTCTCCTGGGGGTCAACGTGCTCATGGCCGCCGGATATGCGATCGCCGCACTGCTGGGCTGAGCCGCAGAGCGGGCGCATCGTCATGGAGGGCTCGAGATGGGTGGACCGCCACAGGATCCCGGGCGCCGCGTGAGGGCGCATCTGAGCATCACCGGCGTCGTGCAGGGTGTCTATTACAGGGCGAGCGCCGCGGAGGAAGCCCGGCTGCTCGGCATCGACGGCTGGGTCCGCAACACCGCTCAGGGGGTGGAAGCCGTGCTTGAAGGTGACCGGGTACCGGTGGAGCGTATGATCGCCTGGTGCCACGAGGGGCCGGCCCACGCGGTGGTGGGTGACGTCGCGGTCACGTGGGAGGAACCCGTGGGGCTGAGCGGGTTCGGCATACGGGCCTGATGCCAGTGGCCTCCCGTGATCTCATACGGCGCACCGCGGTCGTGTCGGTCATGGCCGCTGCTGCCGTCATCGCCACGGAAGCTGCCAGCCGGGTCATCGCATCACGCTTTCCCGACCGCCCCGCCGCTCCCGACCTCGCCTACGAGGTCCTGCCGCACGTGCCTGCCGCAAGCTACCTCACGCTGGCGGCGATGGTCGCGCTTCTCCTCATGCTCGGGGCCCGGCTGATCAGGCGTCACCCCGCGCACATTCCCGAGTACGTCGCGTCGGTCGCGCTCATGTACCTGCTGCGCGCCGCGCTTACCATGCTCACCCCGCTGGCGCACGACCGGGCAGGCTCGGTGCTTCCGTTCCCGCTGTTCGAGAACGGCCTGTTCCCGTCGGGGCATACCGCCGTGGTCGTGCTGCTCCTGCTGCTCGTGGGCCGCCGCGAAGCGCCGCGTCTGCACACAACGGGTGTGGCCCTGCTCGGGGTGATGGCGATCACCATGCTCGTCTCACGCGGACACTACTCGATCGATATCGCCGGAGGAGCGCTGCTCGCCTACTTCGTCTGGCGTGAGTGGTCGGACGAAGGGCTGTTCGGGCCGCTCAGAGCCATGGTGCGTCCGTAGGCCTCAGAGAGCGCCGCCGTTGCGGGCGGCTTGCGCGAGAGCGCCCAGGCCCCGGGCCAGCGCGTGAACGTCATCATCGTCCAGCGAGCCAAGCCATTGATGCACATGTTCCCGTCTGCCCTGGCGCAACCCGGACACGAGCTCGCTCCCCTGCTCCGTGGTGGTGACCACCACGCGGCGCCTGTCGCCCGGGTCGGCGTCTCTGCTGACGTACCCCCGCCTGACCAGCTGCTCGACCACCTGGCTGGCTGCCGGTTCGCCGATGCCGAGCTCACCGGCGAGTCCGGTGATCGAGCGGCCATCGCCGCTTGCGATCGCGACGAGCGCCTTGAGCTGCGCCGCTGGCAGACCGAGCTCCAGCCATGCCGAGAGATTCACCTTGTGGAGCTCCTCGTTGACAGCGTGGAGCCCGCGCACGATCTCACGCTCATCGCGCTCCCGGATCGTCTCGCTCATGCGCACCCTTTCGCTCGTGGCCGCGTATGGAGCACGCAACCGTTCGGCGAACGATTACATCACAGATTGCGATTGTTTCACAAGACATGATATATTTGAGTTTCTCCGAACGATCAGTGCCGACATCCCCGGGCACACCTGGCTGCAGATCACGCGGCGCGGCCTGTGCGGGAGTCCGGCACTCTGCGGGTCTACCGAACGGAAGTGTGGAGAATGTACAACTCGCCCCAGCGCCTACAGAACGCCAAGACGGCCGAGCTCGAGGCCCCCGTCGAATACGACGATGGAGGCAGCGGCATCCTTGAGGCGTGCAGGAGCCGGTTCGGCTCGGCGGGATGCAGCATCTCGTGCGACGCGAGCCACACCGTCTGGGTGAAGCGTCCCGACGGGACCAAGTCGGTAGGACTCCCACAGTGGATGGCAAGCCGATACAGCATGGAGAAGCTGCTGGCCGACGTGGAGGTCAAGCTCGACCTGCATACAGTCGCGCACTAGAGACCGGAACCCGCCCCGGTATCACCCCGTCAGCGCGGGAGCGTGAGCGTGAACGTGGAGCCCGCGCCTTCCTCGCTCGCCACATCCACATCTCCGCCAAGGACCCGCGCGAGCTCCCGTGAGATCGACAGGCCGAGTCCCGTGCCCTCGGGTACAGCGCCCGACGCCACGTCGCCCTGCGTGAACGGCTCGAAGATGTTGGCGACCAGGTCGGCCCGTATGCCCGGACCCGTATCGGACACGCAGAGCCGGATAGCCTTCCCGTCATCCGCGGACACCCGCAGTTCCACGTGGCCCTCCTCGGTGAACTTCACGGCGTTGCCGCCGAGGTTGAGGAGGATCCGCTTGACCTTCATCCGGTCGGACTCGATCTCCATCTCCTCATCCAGCGGAGCCACCCGTAACTCGAGTCCTGCGGCCTCCACCAGAGGACGCAGGATGTCCGCCACCTCCATGACGAGCTCGTTGACCCCGAATCGCTCGCTCTCCACGCTCATCCGGCCGGCCTCGACCCGCGTGAGGTCGAGCAGGTCCGTGATGATCGACAGCAGATGGCGTCCGGCCGAGTGGATCATCCCCACCTCGGCAGCCTGCTCCTCAGTGAGGGGACCGGCCACGCCGTCCTTTAGCACCGCCGAGAAGCCGATGATGGAGTTGAGCGGCGTGCGCAGCTCGTGGCTCATCCGTGCGAAGAACGCGGTCTTCGATTCGGTCGTACGCTTGAGTTCCGCGTTCGTCTCCTCGAGTTCTCTGGTGCGTTCGGCCACAAGGTCCTCGAGGTGCTGGCGATACCGCGCGAGCTCGGCGGCCGCGCGCTTGGCCTCGGTCACGTCTCTCACGAAGACCACCGCGCCGGGCAGGCCCCCGTACACGATCGGCGCGCCGCTGGTCTCGACATCGATCTCGGTGCCGTCGAGCCGCACATGCACCATCTCCATAGCCGGCTGAGATTCCCGGTCCTCGTTCAGCGCCCTGATGCGCTCGTCTATCGCGTCATGGAAGCCCGTGCCGAAGCGATCCATGACCGGTTGGCCCACGAGGTCTGCAGCCGACCTGGCGCCGTAAAGGCGAAGCGCCGCCTGGTTCGCATACGCGAAGCGGCGGTCGGTCTGCACGAATATCGCCACGGGCGCCGTTTCCACGAGGGTACGGAACCGCTCCTCGCTCTCACGCAGTTCCTGTTCGCGCTCCCTGCGCTGTGTGATATCCGTGAAGATCGACATGTTGTAGGTCTCGCCGCTCACCACCACGGGTGTGGTGGCGACCGCCACCCATCTCGTGTCGCCGTCCTTGCGCGTGATCTCGACCTCGACGTACGGCAGCCCGCCCTCTATCGCCTCCACAGCCAGACGCATCGCCCGGTCCTTCGCCTCGGCCGAGGGGTACACGAGGTCGAACCAACCACGCCGCTCGACCTCCTCCCTGCTGAAGCCGCTGATCTCCTCCATCGCGCGGTTGTACACCAGCATCCTGCCATCGGGATGACCTACCGAGATGCCCTGCTCGGTCTGCTCGATGAGGGCGCGGAATCGCTGCTCGCTGTCCAGCAGCAATCGCTGTACGAACAGGCGCGCGAACGTGACGAAACAGAGGTTGGCGAACGACTCGACCACACCGCGTGGCATCTCCAGGTCCTGCGTGCGCCGGAGCACATGGACACTCGCGTAGGCCACGTACGAGTCGGCTATCCCAACGCTCCAGAACTCTGTGATCCCGAAGGTGCGCTCGAGCGTGGCGGCCACAGCGCGGGGGATCTCCCGGCTCGCCACTTCCGTGAGGCCGCCCTCGATGCGCTGCATCCTGCCGGCGACGAGGACCTTCCGATATGCGGGAATGAGCGGGTACGTGCGCCCTTTGACCGTCCATCCGGTGATGCGCTCCCCCGCACGCAGGAGGTCGGCATCCACGCCGATGACGTCGCGGGTGATCAGAGCGTCACCGCTGGCATCCACCTCGTTCACCAGAACGATATCCCCGGGGAACACCGCTGCGAAGAAGTCGTGGACGATCCTGAACACCTCGTCGCGATCTCTCGCGCGCAGCAGGCGCCCGCTCGCCGAGGCGAGCAGTTCGGCCTCCACCGCCCGGCGCTCCACCGCATCGTTCGCCAGCCTCATCTCGGTGATGTCGGTGATGACGCCGGATATCTTCAGCGGCGTCCCCGTGGCATCACGATCGCTCACAGCGCCGAGCACCTGATACCAACGGTAGTGGCCACTGGCGTATTCCCACCTGAAGACACGGGGCGCTTCACCCTCCTGGCTCTGGATGAGCGCGCCCAGGCTCGCCGCATGCACCGGACGGTCGTCCGGATGCATCCCCCGCAACCATTCCTCGGGAGCAAGGCACACAGGTCCGTCGCCACGGCCCAGGAGCTGAGCGGCTTCGGTCGACAACGTGAACACGCCCGACTCAAGGTCGGTCTGCCACGCGCCCTCGTCGGCCGCCGCCATCGCAAGGCGCAACCGCCGGCTTTCTTCGGCAAGCTCCACTCGCGCCCGCTCGCGGTCCATCTGGTCGATCATCATCCGTGCGGCGATCGCGTTGGCCAGCGGGAACAGCGTGAGAAGCAAGGGTCCCACTTCACGCACCACACGCAGCGCCACTTCTGCCGGCAGGAGCAGGTACTGGACGCCGAGCATCAGCAGGTGTACCGCCAAGCCGAACGACACCAGGTCGATCATCCGTAGCGAGGTGAGGCGTCCGCCGCTGAACCGCCGGAGCGCAACGCCCACTGCCGCCGAGGTCACCACCGTCACAACGCCGGGGACCACCCCGGCGCCGCCGAGGAACACGCGGTATGCGCCGGCCAGCGTGCCGGCGATCAACGCGACCGGAGCGCCCCCGAAGAGCCCTGCCAGACTCATCACGATCGAGCGGCCATCGTAGATGATGCCTTCCGCGAACCGGAACGGCATCAGCATCCCTACGATGGCGACCGACCCGTAGAGGACGCCCGACGCGAGCGCGCTGAGACGGGGGTGGGCGTCGAGCACGCGCGAGAGATATCGCTGCGCGGTACCCAGCATCACCACGAGCGCGACGTTCTGTATGAGCGTGAGAACCATCCGCCCCGTCTCTCCATACACCGCCACCGGCCGTGACGCGCTCCAATCATGATAGCCTGTATGCCTAGGAAGAGAGGAGTAGGAGATGTCGCGTATCCTGGTCGTCGACGATACCGTCGAGGCCCGCCATCTTCTCCGCACCATCCTCGTGCACGCCGGTCACGACATAGTCGAGGCCGCCAACGGCGCCGAGGCGCTGCAGACGCTCCGCGAGAACCCGTTCGACCTGGTCATCTCCGACGGGCTGATGCCTGTCATGGACGGGTTCCGTCTGTGCATCGAACTCCGTCGTGACCCCGCAACGAGCACCGTGCCGTTCATCCTGTACACGGCGAGCTTCACCGACCCCGACGACGCGCAGCTCGCCTCGACGATGGGTGCGGACGCCTACCTGCTCAAGCCGGCCGATCCCTCGGAGATCCTCGCGGTCGTGAACGAGATGCTCAATCGTTCCGGGCCGCGGAAGAAACGGCCGTTGCCCAACGACCGTCTCGTGGAAGCGTTCGAGTCGTACAGCGACCGCATGGAGCAGAAGCTCGACGAGAAGGTCGCCGACCTGTCGGCCATGCGGATCCTCCGTGACTCGTACCACTCGCTGCTCGACAACCTCCCCGTGTACATCCTCACGCTGGACCTCGACGGGCGTCCCGACTTCACCAACGCCACCGCAAGGACCTTCGCGGGCGTGGACGAGCCTGCCGCCCTGCTCGACCACATCCATCCGGAAGACCGTGACAAGGTGACGGCCTTCATCGAATCCTTGCTCGCCGACCCGCACCCCATGCAGATGTCGCTCATGGCGAGCGGTCGTGACGGCGCCTACCGCGTCTTCGAGGTCACAGGGCGTCCCTACGACAGCCCCTCGGGGGATCGCCTCGGCTACATCCTCGCGGCCGAAGACATCACGCGCCGCGAGCAGCAGAAGGAACTGCTGCTGCATGCGGCGGAGTACGATCCGCTGACCGACCTTCCCACCCGGCACGTCTTCGACCGGCGGTTCGACGAGATCCTCCGGAACGTGGGCAAGGGAGCCCGGTGTGCGCTTCTGTTCATCGACAGCGACGACCTCAGGGGCATCAACGACCGCTACGGCTTCGACGTGGGCGACGCGACGATCGCCAACATCGCGCATGCGATCGTCGACGCGGTCCGACCGGGCGATCTGGTAGCGCGGCTCTGCGCAACTGAGTTCGTGGTGCTCGCCGAGGACCTGGGATGGAAGCAGGCAAACGAACTGTCCGACGCCGTGAAGGAGGCGGTGGCACATGCACCGCTCGTGCCCGCGGCCCCGGAGATGCGCATCGGCGTCAACATCAGCATCAACGTCATACCCGAGGTGGATATCTCCGCTCCCGTACCGGCCGGCGACGAACGTGCGGGCTCCGCGCCCGACAGCGACAGCCGCGTGCGCGATGCTCTGCAGGGCGTGCCGGACATGCTCTTCCGGCCGGTCTACTCGCTCGATGACGGCGCTCTGACGCGCTGCTCCGTACGGTACGCGTACTCGGTCGATGACCGCATGATCAGCGGCGAGGAGCTTGCGCTCGGAGCGGCGAGGCACGGCATCGCCCGACGCATGGGCACGCGGATCATCGAGCTCGCCCTCGTGCAGGTCCACGCCACGGGGATCGCCTGCTCAGTGCCGCTGTCGCTGGCGAACATGCTCGACGCGATGATCTTCGAGCGGGCGGAGCTGGCCGCCGATTCGGCCGCCATCGACGCCACCAAGCTGCTCTTCGAAGTGCCCGACTGCGACGCGGAGGGCATCCGCCCCCCGGTGAGCTGGCTGTCCGCGGCCCGGAGATCACCGATCGGCCTGGTGCACGTCTGCGGCGACCTCTCCACGCTCAGGGATGATCGAACCCAGACAGGCGCGTCCGATGAGATCGCGCTCCCGGTCACGGAGGTGGTGGATGCGCACGGGGAGATACGGCCGACCGCAGCGGCGGCGATCGCGCGGTGGCGCGAGACCGGGATCACGATCACCGTGACCGACATCGACGATCGGGCCGCCCTGGACGTGCTCCGCACGGCCGGCATCACCCGGGTCTCCGGCGATGCCCTCTCGCCGGCCGCCTCGAGCCCCGACCAGCTTCCGCGAACGCTGCCAGGAGAGGAGTAGGTCCTCATGGATCCCACACGCGTGATGCTCATAGGACGCAAGACGATGTGTCTCGAGGGGCTCGCGGCCATCCTTGGAGCCGATCCCGAGATCGAGCTCGTGGGCAGGTCGGCCGACTGGCAGGAAGGTGTCGCCCGGGCCCGCGTGCTCGAACCTGACGTCGTGGTGGTGGACATGGTCCACTGCGACGAATGCGGGCCGTCGAGCCCGGTCTCGTGCGTATCGGAGTTCACAGACTCCAGGGTGGTGATCGTGGGGCTTCCCGACTCCGACCCCGGCATCATCGACGCCTTCGAGGCAGGCGCCCTCGGCTACCTGTCGCTCCACGGGCAGAGCGCGGAGGACATCCGCCGTGTGATCGCCACCGTGGCCGCGGGAGAGGCGGCGCTCGACCCCAAGCTGTCCGCGAACGTGCTGGCACGCATGCGCAGGCTCGCGCGCACCTCCGATCGCAGCATGGCGCGAGAGGTCGCGCCCACCGACCGCGAACACGACGTGCTGCGGTTGCTCGTGGAGGGCCACTCCAACCGTCAGATAGCGCAAGAGCTCCAGGTCTCCGAGAGCACCGTGAAGAACCACCTGCATGCGTTGTACTCCAAGATGGGAGTGGAGTCGCGCGGGCAGGCGATCAGCGAGGCGATCCGCCGCGGTCTGGCAACGCCTTAGGCGTACATGCCGGTGAGCACGCCGATCTCGCGGTCGTCCACGAGCGCGTCGCGCAGCGCGCCAACGACCGTCTGGTCGAACCGCGACACCTCGTCGCACAGCAGGTGCTCGAGCGCTTCGTCCTCGCTCAGCCGTACCTCCCGCGCGTCCATGAAACCGCTGCGCGCGCTGTCGTAGACATCGCACACGCCGAGTATGCGTGCCGACAGAGGCGTGGCGGCCTCTGAGAGCGCGTCGGGGTAGCCGGAGCCGTCCCACCGCTCGTGATGCCCGAGGATCGTGGCCGCGACATCAGGCGGCAGCCCGAGCATCCCGGCCATCCTCGCGCCTTGCCGGGGGTGCGTCTCCCACACGCGCCGCTCCTCGGCTGGCAGGTCCCAACGGGAGCCTACATGAGGGAACGGGAGGCGAAGCGAACCCGCGTCGTGGAGCAGGGACGCAAGTCGCAGGTGCTCGAGCTCCAACTCGTCAAGTCCGACCCGCATCCCCACCATGCGCGAGAGGCGCGCCACTGCGGTAGCGTGACGCGTGTAGCCGGGCTGACGGTCGTCTACCAGCGTGACGAGCAGCCGCACACACGAGGAGAGCCTGGAAGCGCACTCGCGGGGCTGGCTCACCGGGCGCACACCTCGGCGCCTGTGGCGCCTTCAGGGAGCACGACCTCGTATCCGGCGGTGGGACCGCCCGATACGACGAACCGCTCGCCACCGGGAAGATCGGCCGAGACGATCCAGGGAACGTTCGCCTTCACGGTCACGCCGGTGTCGCCGAAGCTGGCGTCGAGCTTGGAGCCCACAACGGCGGTGACCTGCACGGACCCTGTGGCGCTCCACCCGGCGGCGGGCGCCAGCACGGCCTCGGCAAGGAGAACGGCAAGGAGGCAGAGAAGCGTGGCGAGCGCCAGGCTGCCGATCTTCTTGTCTGTCAGTACTCGCATGTCCGCTCCTTGCCGCAACGACGTTCTGCTTCAAGTAACGGACTTTGGGACGCACCGGAGCATAGGGCAGCACGACACACCTGCGGGGAACAAGGGTTAGCCACCTCGGGCGGTACCTCTGGAGGTGGTCGGCTAGCGATACGTACTAGTACCTCTAGATAAGCGTGGTGCGATTCATGCTATGTGGGGAGGCGTTCCACCCGGGGGACGGCTCCGACCGGCATGCTGCCAGGCGTTCTCCATCAGCACGAGCACGGCGCCGTCAGGCAGCCGGTGGAACGAGACGACGAGCGCCATGCTGCCACGCCGTGTCGGGATCAGATCCGCGCTCCTGGAGGTGGCGATACCTGTGACGGCGACGGCCTGCACGGCCTCGGCGACCCCCATCTCCTCCGCCATCGGGACCGCGGACGACACGTGCGAACCGGGCTCCACGTCCGTCCAGCTCGCCCATACGACCTTCAGAGACGCAGGGTCGACCAGCAGCGCCTTCGCCCTGTTAGCACTCTCACGGTCGTATACCGCGGCCACCCGCGTCGCCCCCTGGGGATCGCTGACCATCCTGTGCAGTGTGTACCCCCCTTCGGCCCGGACACCGCCGCCGACGCGGCCGGTCCCGCATCGAGCCGCCCGCCGGACCGGGCATACTACGTGTGAGGGCATGTGGCCTGTCGAACGGAGGCACGGTGGCGGGAACCCCTTGGTGGAAGGCGGGTGTGATCTACCAGATCGCGGTCCCGAGCTTCGCGGACTCCAACGGAGACGGCTGGGGCGACCTGCGGGGGATCATCGAACACCTCGACCACCTCAACGACGGAACGCCCCGATCCCTTGGCGTGGATGCCATCTGGCTCACGCCCGTCAACACATCGCCGATGCGGGACTTCGGCTACGACGTTGCCGACCACCGGTCGATCGACCCGTCCTTCGGCTCGATGGCGGACTTCGACGAGCTGATAGCCGAGTGCCACAGGCGCGGGATGCGCGTGATCATGGACCTCGTTCTCAACCACACCTCCAACGAGCACCCCTGGTTCGTTGAGTCGCGATCCTCGCGCGACCATCCGCGGCGTCAGTGGTACGTGTGGCGTGACGGAAGGGCCGCAGGCAAGCCGCCCAACAACTGGAGGTCGGTCGTGGAGGGAAGCGCCTGGGAGTACGACGGGCGCACCGACCAGTACTACTACCACGCCTTCCTCCCCTTCCAGCCCGACCTCGACTGGCGCAACCCCGACGTGCGGCGCGAGATGCTCGATACCGCACGCTTCTGGCTGGAGCGTGGCGTCGACGGGTTCCGCCTCGACCTGGTGAACTTCCTCTATGAGGACGCCGCTCTGCGCGATAACCCCATCAAGCCGGGGATACGGCCCTGGCGCGCCCAGAGTCACCTGCACGACTTCTCCCAACCGGAGAGCCTCGAGGTCGCGCATGAACTCCGAATGATGTCCGATGCCCACGGCGAACGCATGCTGATGGGAGAGGTGTTCTCGGATCGGCGCGAGGACTGCGTCGCATTCCTCGGCGACGGGACCGACCGGCTCCATCTGTCCTTCTACCTGGACTTCGTGCGCCAGCGATGGCACGCGGGGGGGTTCCGCCGCTCTGTGGGCTGGCTGGAAGAGCACCTTCCGGCCCACGCGTGGCCGTGCTACTACCTGGACAACCACGACCTGGCGCGGTCGCACTCCCGTCTGGGCGGCATCCTGGATGCGGACGCGCGCGACAAGATCGTCGCAGCCATGCTGCTCACGCTCCGCGGCACCCCCATCTTGTACTACGGCCAGGAGCTGGGCATGGTGCAGAGCCGCATCCCCCGGCGTCTCCAGCGCGACCCCGTCGGCCGCAAGTTCTGGCCGCTTGGCGTGGGCCGCGATGGATGCCGTACCCCGATGCAGTGGACCGGCGAGGACGGCGCCGGCTTCTCGGTAGGCTCCCCGTGGCTTCCCGTGCACGCATCGAACGCCACTCGGAGCGTGGAGGTCGAGACCGGCGAGCCGGACTCGCTCTTGTCCTGGTATCGCGACCTTGTACACCTCCGTGCGCGGACGCCCGCTCTCGCGGTGGGCGACTACCACGAGATCGACGGGGTACCGCGCGGCGTGTACGCGTACCTGCGCACGACGCCGGACGAACGTGTGACCATCCTGCTGAACTTCACGCGCAGGACACGCTCCGTGACGTTACCCCACGCCACGGCGGGGCGCTCGTGGAGCGTACTGCTCGGCACACATCGACGACGGGACCGGACGGCGTCTGGCACGATCGTGCTCGCCCCTCAAGAAGCGCTGCTCGTACGCGAGACGTGACCGCCATGACACGGCGGCGCGACATCCGGATGCGCTGTGGGTACCATGGAACCAGGCCGTTGTGATGGCCGGGCTGTCCGCGTGCTGCGTTAGGAGGCGTCATGACTCTGCCAAAGCTTGCCGCACTGTATGGATTGACGCTCGTGGCGTTCCTGGCCATCGACGTCGTGTGGCTCTCCACCGCAACGCCCCGGCTCTACCGCCCGGCTCTGTCAGGGCTCTTGGCCGAGAAACCGGTGCTGTCGGCCGCAGCGGTCTTCTACATGCTGTACGTGATCGGCGTCGTCGCCCTCGCAGTGATCCCCGGAGTGCAGGCGGGCTCTCTCACCGAAGCGCTGTGGCGCGGCGCGCTGTTCGGGTTCCTCGCGTACGCCACGTACGACCTCACCAACCTGGCCACGCTGCGTGACTGGCCGCTCAGCATCACCCTCATCGATCTCGTGTGGGGCACCGTGCTGACCTCGCTCACCACGCTGGCCGGCTACTACGCAGCCATCTGGCTGAAGATCGTCGGCTAAGCCACCCGTCGTCTGGAGGTCTTCATGAGACATAGGAGCCGCACATCTGTCGTACTCGCCTTCCTCGTCATCGTCACGGTCTCCCTGGGGGCGTGCTCGGGCGGCACCGACGGCGCATCGCTCGTCCAGTCGCGGTGTGACAGCTGCCACTCGGTGGACTGGGTCACCGGCGCATCGGATGCCGCCAGGGCGGATTGGGAGGGCACCGTGGCACGGATGGAGGCCAAGGGCCTCCAGGTGACCGACGAGGAGCGCGCCACGATCATCGATCACCTGAACGCCACGTATCCGCCGGAGTGACCGTCAGGTCACGGCCCTACGCGTGGAGGACCCGGTGTCTCCCTGCGGTGGTACACTCTCCGGCATGTCGTTACGTACACGTCTCATCCGTCCGGTAGTGACGCTCGGCGTCCTGTGCGCGATCGGAGTACAGGTGGCGCCCGCCGCTGCAGCGCCTACGCAGGGGCAGGTGGCCGCTGATCGGGCCGCGCTCGAGAGCGCCGTTGCCCGGTACGAAGAGGCCCAGGCCGAGTCGACCGCGCTCGATACCCGTCTTGCCGAGGCGTCCGCCGCCCTCGATGCCGCAGTGGCCGAAGAGCAGTTGCGTCAGTCGCTGCTGAGCGCGCGGGTGGTGAGCATGTACCGCTCCGGCGAAGAGGCGATGCTTCTCCTGTTGTTCGGGGCGTCGAGCATCCAGGACCTCGAGGTGCGTCTCGACATCCTTGCGCGGCTTGCCCGCCAGGACGCTTCCAATCTCGAGGCGCTGAAGGCCGCGCGCGCCGAAGCCGAGGAGACCGCCCGGCGCCTGATGGAGATGCAGGCCGAGCAGGCGCGGGCGATGGACACGCTCGCGGCAGAGGTCGCCGCTGCCCGGGCACAGCTTCAGAAGAGCCAGACAGCGCTCGAGGAGTACGAGGCGCGGGTACGTGCCGCCGAGGAGGCTGCACGGGCCGCCGCGGCGGAGGCGCGGGCCAAAGCCGCCGCGCAGAGCACGCCGAGTCAGGACGTCTCCGGCTCAGGCGAATGGCGTACCGCGGTGGCCTCACACTACAGCGCCACCTTCACCGGCCGCGGGGCGAGCGGGGAGGAGATCGGTCCGTACACGATGATGGTCGCCCACAAGACCCTGCCCTTCGGCACGCTCGTGGAGTTCGAGTACAGGGGCAAGCGGGCCGTGGCGAGCGTCGAGGATCGCGGACCGTACGTCCCCGGACGCGAATGGGATCTGGGGCCCGGCGTGGTGCGGGCGCTCGACTTCAACGGCGTCCATGAGGTGCGATACCGCATCGTCTCGCAGTAACGCTTTCGCCGCTCCCGCCTCACGCGACCGAGGCGCGAACCTCAGTCGCGCATCGGCTCGATGGTCTCGTAGACCACGCCGACGGCCGGACCCACGTGCAGGCCCACCACCGCCGGTATCGGCACGATCGGCACCGCGGCGCCCACGATCGGCTCGATCGCCTCCTTGGCGAAACGCAGCGCCTCCTCAGCGTCAGCGATGTACTGCACAGCCGCCCGCCGCAGGCCGAAGCGATCGACGTCCTTGCGCATCAGGGAGACGACCTTCTGCCGCGCCGAACGGGCGCCACGTGCCACGCCGGCGATCCCGGTCTCGCCGTTCTCGGCGGTGAGTATCGGCGCGATCTTCAGCATCACGCTCAACAGCGCCGACGCGCCTGTGATGCGCCCGCCACGGCGCAGGTAGTCGAGCGTGTGCGGGGTGAAGAGGAACCGTGTCCGGCGAATGGTCTCAAGCGCTGCCTGGCGGCACGCCTCGATCGAGGCGCCGCCATACGCCGCCTCAGCAGCGGATAGCACCGCATACCCTTCCTGCAGGCTGTTCGATCGGCTGTCGACCACCTCGATGCGTGCATCAGGCGTCTCGTGCCTGATGGTCTGAATGGCCGAGAGGGCGGAGTCGACCGTGCCACTCAATCCACCGGAGATCAGAACCGCGAGGACGTCGTGACCCTCGGACAGGATGCGGCGGAAGGTGGTGAGGAACTCGCCGGGCGTGGGCTGGGAGGTCGTGGGAAGCGACTCCATGTCCGCGAGCTGATCGAAGAACGAGGGGGCCTCTTGCTCGGCAAGCGGGATCTCACCATCGGCTCCGTGCACATGCAGCGGGACGCTTACTATCGACAGCCGCTGCCGCTCATCGGAGATCACGCTGCACGCCGAGTCCGTCACGATCCGAACAGCCATGGCGCCGCCTCTCTTTGCGGGTCACGTCATGATAAGCATAGCAGGCGGGGCGCCTTGTGTGGCACCGCGGACGCGCCGGCGGAGGGCCTTGCGTGGATAAGGGCCGGGTCGTATGACCCGGCCCCTCCACGTACTCCTGCCGCTCCGTTCGCCTGGTAAGGGGGTTGGGCGTGCTCTACGCGTGTTGGCATTGACCTGGTCCCCGGCATAGGACCGTCCTGCGGAGCGCCCGGCTGGCGGTCACGGCGGGAAGCATCGTGGCACGAATATCGCCTCTACTAGAGACCCTCGAGGAACTCGACGGCCGCGGCCTTCTCCTCGTCGGTCAACTGGGCGCCATGGACATCCGTCATCTCCTGTACGACAGCCGCCCAATCAGCAGCGCCCACCTGCTCGTTTATGCGTGTGGCGTCATGACACTCGCTGCACTTCTCGGCTACCACCTGCTCGCCGGCGGATAGCTCGCGGCTGCCGAGGAACGCCACGACGGCGGCCTGCTCCTCCTCGGTGAGCTCCGCTCCATGGGCGGTGTTCATCTCTTCGACGATGGCGCTCCAGTCGGCTGCGTATGACTGGGTGAAGATGCGTGAGGAGTCATGGCACTGCGCGCATGCGCCTTCCACGATCTCCTCTCCGGAGATCGTCTCTCCGGCAGGCTCTTCAGCGGGTTCGACCGCTGGCTCCTCCTGCGAAGGCTCGTCTGATACGACCGGCTCCTCCTCGGCGGCGCAACCTGCCGCAAGACCAAGCGCTGCGAACATCGCGACCACCGCTACCAGCACAACGAACGTGCGAAGCATATCTCTCATCGGTTCACGACTCCCTTCCACGTTGTCAGGACGACGGACGGGGTCCGTCTGTGCATGGGGCCACGCATCACACATGATCCGTGGCCCCATGTCCACGCGCTACACATCGGCTGTAGTCTCCACAGACACACCGCCGTCACCTGATGGCTCCAGCACCTCTACGCACTGGTCGAGCCGCTCCTGGAGGAGCTCCTTGACACGCGGGACGAGCATGCCGAACGCTTCGCCGGTCGCATGCAGCTCGCTGATCGCTCCAGCAAGCTCGGCATCACCAACGACTTCCTCGAACCACTGGGCCAAGAAGCCGAAGTCGGCGTAGTGGATGTTCAGGCGAAGGCCCGCCGCCTGAAAGTCCTCCATCGTGCGGTCCTCGAGGAACTGCTGGACCATTCCGAGTGAGAGAAGCCTGGCGGCTGACGACCCCGCGCTAGGGGACATGACGGTTGCCACGAACGCCTGATCGCTGTCCACGGCCCTCATGAAGTGACGGGCTTCTTCCTCGGTGGGCATGGTGAGAGTCGCCATCATGCTCCCAGCTTCCCGGCCTTCTCGAGCTCGTCCGCCACGAACTTCATGTCCATCGACTCGAGCGTGTCACGCCTCGGCCAACCGGTGGCGGGATCCCACCCTTCGAACTCGAAGTACAGCGACTTCCACTCCTCGAGCCGTGCGGCGTCGACCACGCGACCGGCGACCATCTTGTAGCTCCACTCGCCGTTCTCGTACACCGGAAGGACGTTCGGCGACGACATCAGCATGTAGCCGGGAACCGGGAGTGACGGAACCTCGTACATGTACTGACCATAGACCTCCTGGTCGCGGTGGCGGCCCTGAAGGATGAAGATCGCACGATGCAGGTTCCATATCCGTGTACCGCGCTTGATGCCATCCTCCATCGGCTCCTCGCGACCCGTGACGCCCTTGACATACCGGGGCTCTGCGATGCCAGTGAGACCGGCTTTGTCCTCGGTGTTCGGGTTCACGAAGTCTGCGTACGCCCAGTCGCACAGACCCATCGAGTTCTTGTAGTAGTGGTAGTAGGCCACATACCACGACACGAGCTTGGCCATCGACTCGCTGTAGACGCCGTCGTCGCTATAGTCGATCATCATCGGATCGTTGTACGGCGCGAGCTTGCCCCCGATGATCTCGGCCATCTTAGCTGCTTCGACCGGCATCGGCGCACCATAAAGGGTGTGCAGGGTGACCGTCCACATGCAGATCCAGTTGAAGTCGTGGGCGTTGGAATCCCGGCTCCCCAACAACGACGCAAGTCCCCACTCGGCCTCGGTACGACCGTCGTAGTGGTGAGGCCATCCCCATTCCTGGAGTGGAAGGTCGCCGGACTTCACGTCCTCCTCAAGACGGCCGAGCTTCTCGGCTGCACGCGCGGGCCCTTGGGACATAAGCTCGCCGATCTCGCGCTTCTCGGCCATCCGGGCGAGCATCTCGGCAGCCCACTCATAGGTACCGAACGTGTACTTCTCGAAGATGTCGGTGTCCACGACGTTGCCGGGGCCCACCAGACCCTTCTTGTGGAGCTGACCCAGCCAGTAGCCCACTGTGTCGAGCATCAGCGCGTTGATGGAGTAGCCCTGCAAGAGGTCGGCGAGGCGTCCCTGGGTGTCGACGGTGATCTTCCCTGTGGCGGTCATCTCCGGCGTCTGGTAGATCTGCGTGTCGTAACAGTGGCTCCCGTTGCCCAGACCGCGAGCGTTGCGTACGCCGTGGCATGACCGGTGGCAGTTCATGCACCCCTCTGGACGCGAGGCCGTCCCGAATGCCGTGCCCGATGAGGGAATGCCCGAGAAGGGCATACCGGTGATGCTGATGGGGAACGCCTTCACGTCGTTCGGCTGGTAACCGTAGTTGTCCGCCGCCCACAGACGCGCGGAGAGCAGCTCCGCCGCGTCGGCGACCTCGACCGACCCGGTGCCGATGACGCTGATGGCCTTAAGGTTCTTCGAGCCGAACACGCCGCCGAAGCCGCCCTGGCCCGCGCCAGCGCCACCGTCGTGGGTGAGGCTCGCGATATGGGTCATGTTCTCGCCGGCAAGGCCGATGGTGACGATAGCGGGGTTCTGGGTGGTACGGCCGCTGTCGCGCGATTCACCGTAGCTCCTCCACGTGCCATCAGCCTCGTGGATCTTATTGATGACCCGCTGGGTCTCGTGAGCGTCGAGGCCCCAGAGGCCGTCGCCGGACTCGCTCGCGTCGCGGATACTCACCTCGTCGTTGCGGATATCGATCCACACCGGCTTCTCCGCTTTGCCCTTGACAGCGACCATCTGCCAGCCGGCGTACTTCAGCATGGCCGAGAAACGGCCGCCGAAGTTCGATGAGGTGAACCACTCCGTCGGATGCCCCTGCGGCCCGATGCCGGTCACCGCTGTGCGCGCGGCCGACGGCACCGGCGTTCCGGAGAAGGCGCCGCCACCAAGCGTGATCACGTTGCCCGGATCGAAGCCTCCAACCGTCTTGTCCTCACAGAGGTCCCAGAACAGCTTCGCGCCCATGCCGACGCCGCCGCCCCACTCCTTGTAGTCTTCGGTATCCAGGGTCTCGATCGTTTCCGTGCTGAGATCGACCACCAGGATCCGAGGTGCGTATCCATCTCCCATGTCTATCCTCTCCCGCTGTCGCGAAACGTGTCGCGATGGATGTGGTGTCTAGTGGATGAGTTGGCCTAGTGACCTGACGCTGCCGGGGCCGCCTGCGGTGAAAGCTCCAGACCATCGTCGGAGACCGGGAAACCGAGACTCCCCCACGCATCGTCACGGCGAAGGTTCACCAGGTATCCGGCGTCAGTCTGCACCGGGATGTCTTTGGTGAAGGAGATGGCATTGTGCGGGCAGACCTGTACACAGATCTGCTTGCCGCCCACGCCGCCTTCTTCGTCCCAGTAAGGCGTGTCCTTGCAGAGATCGCACTTCTGCGCGTGCTTGTCCTCGAAGTTCCACTGCACGCGCGAGGGCGTGAACGGGCACGCCTGTACGCAGCGCTCGCAGCCGATGCACTTGGCCGGGTCGATCATGCGAACGCCAGTCTCGGGATCGGCGTGGTTCGCGCCGGTGGGGCAGGCCTCCACGCAGGGCGGGTAGGGACACTGGCGGCACTGGTTCTGCGCGACATCGTTCGGGAACAGGCCGAGCGGATCATTGGCGACCTGGATCCGTGAGAGCGACGGGTTCGCGCGTCCGTAGTGAGCGACGGAACACGCAAGCATGCAGCTCGCACAGGTTGCGCACTTGACCGTATCCACGAGCAGGTAGCCCTCGGAGGCCGGCATGGCCACAACGTGA